>JAEVYX010000088.1 GCA_023392515.1 Bacillota bacterium
GGCTTTTTGCAGGAAGGGCAAAGGGTTTCTTCATCAAAGTCCACATCGGAGGCCTTGAATTCCATCTCATGGCCGCAATGGGGGCATGCATAGGAGATGATTTCGTCGTCCTCGTCCTCATCATCCTCCTCACAGCTGCAATGATCGTCGCAGTCATCGCAATTGCAGTCTTCCTCTTCGCCAAAGAGTGCGTCTTCCATATCGGCCAGATCGTCGTCAATGCTCTCCACGTATTCGTTCAGCTCATCCTGAGCCTCCTGCAATTTGGCCATTTCCTTGGCCATGTCGGAAAGCACGTCAATGATCTCCGTCAGGAGCTTATTTTCGCTCTTGTCCTTATTCAATTGCATCCCTTCGGCCAGGCCTTTGAGAAAGGATACGCGATCGGTCAGATTGCTCATAGGTTTCTCCTTCCGCCGCATCAAACGGCATCCTCGGGTTACACGCGCTCCATGTATTCACCCACCCGGGTGTCAATACGGATGCGGTCACCTGTGTTAATGAACAGGGGGACTTGCAGGGTATAGCCCGTTTCAACGGTTGCGGGCTTATAGGTATTGGAGGCGGTATCCCCTTTGAAGCCGGGCTCGGTATCGGTTATTTCAAGCTCTACAAAATTGGGCGCTTCCACGGAGAAAGCGGTGCCCTTGAAAAAGCGGACGGTGACGTTGGTGTTTTCCTTCACATAGGGGATGGAATCCTCCACCTGCTCGTGGTTCAGGGGGAGCTGCTCATAGGTTTCCAAATCCATGAAATAATATAACCCGCCGTCGCTGTACAAATACTGCATTTCTTTGGTTTCAATGATTGCTCTGGGCATTTTGTCTGTGGGATTGAAAGTGCGTTCCACTACCGCGCCGGTCATGACATTTTTGATTTTGGTGCGCACAAAAGCGGCGCCCTTGCCGGGCTTGACGTGCTGGAAATCAACGATGTTCCATACGCCACCATCCCATTCAATGGTAATGCCCTTTCGGAATTCTCCGGCTGTCAGCATATTGCATTCCTCCATATTGTATGATCCAATGACCTTATTTGCAAAGGATGATCCCCGTTTTATAGGATGATCAGTTCCTTGGGCGCGGTGGTAAGGGAATAGCATCCGTCTTTTGTGACGACGCAGCTGTTTTCAATGCGGACGCCACCGATTCCGGGCAGGTAAACGCCGGGTTCCACAGTCAGCACTTGGCCTTCCTGGGTCAAATCTGTGCAGAGCATGCTCAAACGCGGATTTTCGTGGATGTCGATGCCTACGGCATGGCCCAAGCCATGGCCGAAGCAGCCCTCGTACCCTTGGGAATAGATATAATCCCTGGCGATGGCGTCAATCTCCCGGCAAACCTTGCCGGCTGCCAAGGCGTTCTGCGCCATTTCCTGGGCGGCAAATACTACTTCGTATACGCGGCGCATTTGGTCGGAAGGCTTGTCCAATGCTACGGTGCGGGTCATGTCCGCGCAGTAGCCGCCCACCTTGGCGCCAAAGTCCATGGTAATCATGTCGCCCTTTTTTACGGCCCGGTCGCCGGGGATGGCGTGGGGCAGCGATCCGTTTTCACCGGCCGCGACGATGGTATTAAACGCCAGCGCCTGTGCGCCGTGGGAGAGCATGTACCGCTCCAGCTCCAGGGCGATTTCCTTTTCGGTTCTGCCCTCTTTGATAAACCCAAGGATATATTCGAAAGCTTCGCTGGTAATGCGGCAGGCTGCCTGCATGTTTTCGATTTCGGATGCGTCCTTGATTTCCCGCAGCTTTTCAACGGCCTTGTCCACCGGGGTGAAGGAGAGGCCCGGAAGGGCTTTTTCCATGTCCCGCATGCCCCGGACGGTGATATAATCATCCTCGTAGTATATGGATTTTATGCAATTTTCAGTAAGGATTTTATTCGCCATCTGGTTATGATCGCAATCCTTGCTCGTCATAAAAACCTGAAAATCCGGCGCCTGGCGGCCCGCCTGTTCCGTATAGCGAAAATCCGTGATGATTGCTTTTACCGAATCGGCCAACAGCAGCAAACCCTCGCCGGTATAGCCGCTGATATAAAACATATTGGATGGATTGTGCAAAAGAACGGCTTCCTCTTTTTTTACGTCCATTTTGCGAAGCAAGTTTTCCGCACGGTTCATTTGCATAAGACCGCCCTTCCTTTATCATGCCATGGCAAACAAAGGCATATCCTTTAATATTTTACCACAAAGCCATGAGCCGCGCCACCCTTTTTTTTCAAGCCGGTTAAAATCTTTTTGCCTCCTGCCGCGTATGCATCATGGCATAAAAAACGTCCTTTGGATACATGTGCAAACAAAGATAGGGGGATGCGTTATGCATCCCCCGGGGGAAAACTGCTTTGTCAGCTTTGGCGGGTCGTACGGCAGTTGCAGACACCGCCGTGGAGGCTGAGGTTGCTGGGGGAGGTTGTGCCGTCATTGCACAGGGACATGGGCGGGAACAGGGGCAGGCTGAAGAATTCATCGCAGACATTTTCCGCAAATTCTTCGCAGGGCGGGATCTCACAGAAGCCATAAGACGGGATAAGGATTTCCACCTTGGCCAGCACCTTCAGCACCACAGTCACGCAGATGGTGAGCTCGAAAGTATTATTTCCTTCATAAGTACCGGATACGCAGATTGCGCTCACCATGGTTTCCAGCGTGAAGGGAACAATGGATTCGTCCGGCAGGGAAAGCAGCACGTCTTTGTTGACACTAATGCAGGCTCTTCCGATGTATTCTACGCAGCGGCTGTCGACAAACAGGATTTCAATGGGGATGTCGATGGTGGCGCGCACCCTGGCGAAGCAAGGCCGGTCGCACAGCCTGTCGATCGTCAGGTTACGGATGCAGCCTTCGGTCGTGGTAGAGCGGCAGCTTTCAAAGGTGATGGGGGGGACAGGGGGCGATGTGGCGGGGACGGTTTCCGTGGTCTCCCTGCAGAAGGCGGGAGAGGTCTGGCATCCACTGCCGGCGACTTGGGCATAGCTGGTGATGGTTACGATTTCATCATCCAGCTGCTCTTGCTGCAGACAGCTGTCATAGACCCGCTTCACCTGCACGCAAATCCTTTCTTGCAGCCCATCCATGGCATTTCCGGAAATAACGCCGGGACAGTTGCAAGGATTCGCGTTTTTATAACTGTAGAACGACATAATCACGCCTCCTTACATGTTGCTCCCTTTGGGAGTCTTACACTCCTCATGGTATGTATAAGCCATCTGTTGGTGCAAAAAAAGAGGCGGAAA
>JAEVYX010000057.1 GCA_023392515.1 Bacillota bacterium
AAAGAGGGGGCGTCAACCATGGAACGGGACCGCCAACGCATGGACAGAAAGCGCAAAGCAAAATCCGCCTTAGGAAAGTTCGCCGTTTTTTTAATCGTATTGGGGCTGGCTGTGCTTGCTTTTGCCGTTGTGGGAAGCACGCGGTAACAAAGGCTGCTCCAAATGAGGAAAGGCGACTATCCTTGATCTGGATTTATGATGGCGCAGAACCTGCTATACGCAAAAGTGCGCCGTTTTTCAGCCCAGATAGCGACACACGCGGGCGCGTGTATATCACAAAATTGGGAAGCGGCTACGTATAAGGGACGGAGTGTTGCATTGTGCATGGACATGCTGGAAAACGCGAGAAGCAGGCTTGAGCTGTTTGTACGTGTTGGACACACACGGATCGGTGGACGGGAGCAAACTCGGCGAGGTGCATCACATCGGGGTTTCAAACGAAGACGTTTGAAAAAAAGATAAAAAAAAGCGCTTTTTATAGCGGAAAAACTATTGCAAACCTTCCAAACATGTTATATACTTATGAAGTTGTCTGTCCAAGGGATGAAGTGGTAAGTTGCCGCCAGGCCAAGCGGGTAATTATCATGGACCAGCCCGGGAATCGGGCGACGGACTTAAGCCATAGGTCGTCGCAGCTTGTATAGGCACGCACGGCCGAGTGTACTTGAGAACGAACAAGGAGGGTATGAAATGGCCAGCCAGAAAATCCGCATCAAGCTCAAGGCGTACGAGCATCAACTGATTGACCAGTCGGCGGAGCGGATCGTTGATACCGCAAAGCGGACGGGTGCTCGTGTGTCCGGTCCCATCCCCCTTCCCACTGAGAAGGAAATCGTCACCATTTTGCGCGCGCCCCACAAGTATAAAGACAGCCGCGAGCAATTTGAGATGCGCACCCACAAGCGCCTGATCGACATCTTAAACCCCACCCCCCGTACCGTGGACGCCATGATGAAGCTCGATCTTCCTGCTGGTGTCGAAATTGAAATCAAGCTGTAAGGCGGAAAGCAGGAGGTGCAAAAAATCATGAAAAAAGCAATCGTGGGCAAGAAAATCGGCATGACCCAGATCTTTACGAAAGAGGGTCACCTTGTGCCGGTTACCGTGATCGAAGCGGGCCCCTGCACGGTCGTGCAGAAGAAAACCATGGAAAAGGACGGCTATGAGGCCGTTCAGGTGGGTTTTGATACCTTGGCCGAAAACCGGGCCAAGAAACTGCTCAACAAGCCGGAGGCCGGCCATTACAAAAAGGCAGGCACGGTTCCCTGCCGTACTTTGCGGGAATTGCGCCTGGAGAATTCCGCTTCCTTTGAAGTTGGTCAGCAGATCAAAGCGGATGTATTCGCCGAGGGCGACAAAATTGACGTGGTTGGCACCAGCAAGGGCCACGGTTTTACCGGCGCCATCTACCGCTGGAATCAGCACACCGGCCCCATGGCCCACGGCTCCAAGTATCATAGGGGCGTAGGTTCCATGAGCGCCAATACCGACCCCGCCCGCGTGTTCAAAAACAAGCGCATGCCCGGCCATTACGGCGTGGAGCGCGTGACCATTCAGAACTTGGAGATCGTTCAAGTGGATGCGGAGCGGAATCTGCTCCTGGTCCGCGGCGCCGTACCCGGCCCCAATGGCGGCGTGCTTCTGGTCCGCAATACGGTGAAGGCCTGAGCCTGTGTGAAGGAGGATATCGTCAACATGCCTAAGACTGCTCTGTATAACATGGAAGGCGCGGCCATCGGCGAAATAGAATTGAGCGATGAAATTTTCGCTGCGGAAATTCATACAGCCGCCATGCATCTGGTCGTCCGTTCCATTTTGGCCAATCAGCGCCAGGGCACCCAAAGCGCGCTGACCCGCGGCGAAGTCCGTGGCGGCGGCCGCAAGATCTACCGTCAGAAGGGCACCGGTAATGCCCGGCATCATGGCAATCGGGCGCCTCAGTTCCGCCATGGCGGCGTGGTGTTCGCTCCCAAGCCCCGGGATTATACGGTGAATGTACCCCGCAAAGTGCGCCGCCTCGCCTTTAAAAGCGCTTTGACGGCCAAGCTCAACGCAGGGGAAATCATCGTGGTTGATCAAATAACCCTGTCCGAAGCCAAAACGAAACTGGTGGCCAACATGCTCAAAAAGCTGGGCGTGGAAAAAACCGCCATGATGGTTTTGCCCAAGCCTGATGAAACGGTTGTCCGGGCTGCCCGGAACATTGAAAACCTGCAAACCGCGTACGTCAATACCCTCAACGTATACGACATTCTGCGCGCCGGCAAGATCATCCTCACCAAAGAAGCCACAAAGAGCGTTGAGGAGGTGTACGCGCAATGAAAGATCCCCATGACGTCATTTTGCGCCCGGTGCTGACGGAAAAAGCCTATGATGGCATCGGCGAAAAGCGCTATGTATTTGAAGTAGCCCCCAGCGCCAACAAGACTGAGATCAAGCAGGCCCTGGAAACAATCTTCAAAGACGACGGCATCCAGGTGGAAAAGGTCAACACCATGCGCACCCTTGGCAAGATCAAGCGGCAGGGCAAATACTCCGGCCGTACTCCGGAAATCAAAAAGGCCTATGTAATTCTCAAGAAGGATTCGAAACCCATCCAATTCTTTGAGGGCATGGCCCAGTAAAGCAGGGAGGACAAGAACCATGGCTATCCGTCTTTATAAGCCGACTTCGCCCGCCCGGCGCTTTATGTCGGTGCTGACGTATGAGGAGATCACCAAGAAGGCTCCTGAGAAGTCCTTGGTGGAATACCTCAAAAAGAACGCCGGCCGTAATAAACAGGGCAAGATCACCGTTCGCCATCAGGGCGGCGGAAACAAGATCAAGTACCGTCTGATCGACTTTAAGCGCAATAAGCTGGACATCCCTGCGAAGGTGGCTGCCATCGAATACGATCCGAATCGTTCCGCTTTCATCGCGCTTCTGTTCTACGCCGACGGCGAAAAACGCTACATCCTGGCCCCTCAGGGCCTGCGCGTCGGCGACACGGTACTCAGCGGGGAGAACGCCGATATCAAGCCGGGCAACACGCTGCCCATCGGCAACATCCCGGTTGGTACGCTGATCCACAACGTGGAGTTGAAGCCCGGCCGCGGCGGCCAGCTGGTACGCTCTGCAGGGCTCAGTGCTCAACTGATGGCCAAGGAAGGCGCTTATGCCCAGGTGCGTCTGCCTTCCGGCGAAGTCCGCCACATTCCCATGAATGCCAAGGCAACCATCGGCACCGTTGGCAACAGCGATCATGAGAACGTCAGGATCGGTAAAGCGGGCCGCGTGCGCCACATGGGCATCCGCCCCACTGTCCGCGGCGTGGTTATGAACCCCTGCGACCACCCCCACGGCGGCGGCGAAGGCAAATCCCCTGTTGGTATGCCCGCTCCTGTAACCCCCTGGGGCAAGACCGCGTTGGGCCTCAAAACCCGCAAGCACAAGAAATATTCCAACAAATTTATTGTCAAGCGCGCGGGCAGCAAGTGACCGCGGATTCCATAGGAAGGAGGCATAAACCCCATGAGCCGTTCCATCAAAAAAGGACCTTTTGTCAACGATGCTTTGATGAAGCGCGTTGTCGGCATGAACACCTCCGGCAAAAAGAGTGTGGTGAAGACCTGGTCCCGGGCGTCTACCATCTTCCCGGAGTTTGTGGGCCATACCATTGCCGTACATGACGGCCGCAAACATGTGCCAGTATACGTCACCGAGGATATGGTAGGTCACAAGCTCGGTGAATTCGCCCCCACCCGGACCTTCCGGGGCCACGCCGGCGAAAAAGCCACAGCCCGGAAGTAAAGGGAAGGAGTGACAAGCTATGGCAACCCGTTCCAAGGAAAAGGCCGCGGCCCGCAAGGCTGGCGCCGATAAACGGCCCAAGGCCCACGCGAAATATATCCGCATCTCCTCCCGTAAGGTGAAAATCGTCATCGATCTGATCCGGGGCAAGAAGGTGGATGAAGCCTTGGCCATTCTCATGTACACGCCCAAGGCGGCGTCCCCCGTGGTGGAAAAGCTGCTCAACAGCGCCATTGCCAACGCGGTGAACAACCAGGAGATGGACCGCAACACCCTGTACGTAGCGGAAATCTACGCCAATCCGGGCCCCACGCTCAAACGATTTGTGGCCCGCAGCCGGGGCAGCGCGTCTCCTATGCTCAAGCGCACCAGCCACATTAGCGTGGTGCTGGACCAAAAGTAATCCGAGGGAGGTTTTTCCATGGGCCAGAAGGTAAATCCGCACGGCGCGCGCGTCGGTGTGATCTTTGACTGGAGCACCCGCTGGTACGCCGGCAAAAAGGATTTCGCGAACAACCTCGTGGAGGATTATAAGCTTCGCGAGATGCTGAAGAAGAAATACTATGCGACCGGTATCAGCCGCATTGATATCGAACGCAGCGCCAACCGTTTGACGGTTAACATCTTTACCGCCAAGCCCGGCATGATTATCGGCCGCGGCGGCGCGGGGATCGAAGCGCTGAAGAAGGATATCGAGCAGTTCCTGGGCCGGCCTGCCAACCTGAACGTGCTGGAGATCAAGCAGCCCGATCTGGATGCCCAACTGACGGCAGAAAATATCGCCCAGCAGTTGGAAAAGCGCATCAGCTTCCGCCGGGCCATGAAGCAGAGTCTGCAGCGGGCAATGCGCGGCGGCGCCAAGGGCATTAAGACCTGCGTCAGCGGTCGGTTAGGCGGCGCGGATATCGCACGTACCGAGCATTATCATGAAGGGTCTATTCCCCTTCAGACGCTTCGGGCCAATATCGACTATGGCTTTGCCGAAGCCAAGACCACCTATGGCCGCTTGGGCGTTAAGGTATGGATCTACAAGGGCCAAATCCTGCCCAAGGCCAAGAAATCCCCGGCGGCTGCCCGGAGCGAAGGAGGCAAATAACCCATGTTGATGCCGAAAAGAGTGAAGCGGCGGCGGGTCTTCCGCGGTCGCATGAAGGGTAAGGCTACCCGAGGCAACTTCCTGGCTTACGGGGAGTTTGGCCTTGTGGCTACCGAACCCGCTTGGGTGACCAGCCAGCAGATTGAGGCTGCACGTATCGCACTGACCCGTTATACCAAGCGCGGTGGTCAGGTGTGGATCAAAATTTTCCCCGATAAGCCCGTTACCGAAAAACCCGCCGAGACCCGCATGGGTTCCGGTAAAGGTTCACCGGAATACTGGGTCGCAGTGGTAAAGCCCGGCCGGGTGCTCTTTGAGATTGCAGGCGTTCCTGAACAGGATGCCCGTGAAGCTCTCCGTCTGGCAGGCCATAAACTGCCCATCAAAACCAAATTCCTCCAACGCGAGGAGAAAAACATCGAAGCGGGTGGTGAAAGCAAATGAAGGCCAGCGAATTTGCCGCTATGAATCCCCTTCAGCTCAACGACAAAATCACGGAACTTAAAAGCGAGCTGTTCACCCTTCGTTTCCAGCTTGCCACCGGACAGTTGCAAAACACAATGCAGATCGTTTCTGTCAAGCGGGATATCGCCCGGGCGAAGACGGTGCTGCGTCAGCTGGAACAAAAACAGGCGTAACAAGACGCGAAAGGAGGCAGCCGTTCCAATGTCCGAACAAAGAGGAATCCGCAAAAGCCGCGTGGGCGTGGTCGTTAGCGACAAGATGGATAAAACCATTGTAATCACAATCAAGACCCGTGTCCGCCATCCGCTGTACGGCAAAATCATGAACCAGACCAGCAAGCTGAAAGCCCACGATGAAAACAACGAATGCGGTATCGGCGATACCGTGCGCGTCATGGAAACAAGGCCGCTGAGCCGCGACAAACGCTGGCGCCTGGTGGAGATCATCGAAAAGGCGAAGTGAGCCGTCGTAAAGGAGGAGACCCCCTATGATCCAGCCGCAAACGCGACTGAAGGTCGCCGACAATTCCGGCGCCAAGGAAATTATGTGCATCCGCGTGCTTGGCGGTTCTTTTCGCCGGGATGGGTCCATTGGCGACATCATCGTGGCTAGCGTAAAAACCGCCACCCCCGGCGGAACGGTGAAAAAGGGCGACGTAGTCAAGGCTGTTATTGTGCGCATGCGCAAACAAAAACGCCGCCCGGATGGCAGCTATATCAGGTTTGACGATAATGCCGCCGTCATCGTTAACGATCAGAAAATGCCTCGGGGCACCCGTATCTTTGGACCCGTGGCCCGTGAGCTGCGCGAGAAAGACTTTATGAAGATTGTCTCGCTCGCTCCGGAAGTTCTATAAGGAGGTGGGACGATTATGCATGTCCGCTCAAAAGATCAGGTCGTCGTCATCTCCGGTGACGACAAGGGTAAAAAAGGCAAGATTTTGACCGCATATCCCAAGACCGGCAAGGTTGTTGTGGAAGGCGTAGCCATCGTCACCAAGCATCAGAAGCCTCGCAGACAAGGTGAGCCTGGTGGCATCCTGCACAAGGAAAGCGCCATTAACGCTTCCAATGTGATGCTGATCTGCCCCAAGTGCGGCGCGGCTACCCGCGTAGGCCATGTGGCAGACGTAGTGGAAAAGGATGACGGTACCAAGGCAAAGAAAATGGTCCGCATGTGCAAAAAGTGCAAGGCCAAGATTGACTGATGCAGGAGAGGAGACAGCAAATGGCTACCAGAATTCATGAGAAGTATCTCGCCGAAGCTGTGCCTGCCCTACAGCAGAAATTCGGCTACAAAAACGTCATGGAAATCCCCAGGCTTGAAAAGGTTGTTATCAATATGGGCTTGGGAGATTGTAAGGACAATGCCAAAGCCATGGAAGCCGCTGTGGCAGAGCTAAATGCCATCGCCGGCCAGAAGGCTCAGATCACAAAAGCCCGCAAGAGTATCGCTAACTTCAAAGTCCGCGCGGGCATGAACATTGGCGCAAAGGTCACCATCCGGGGTTCCCGGATGGAAGAGTTCATCGATAAATTGATGAATGTTGCCCTTCCCCGCGTACGCGACTTCCGCGGCGTTTCCGCCAAGGCCTTTGATGGCCGCGGCAATTACGCTCTGGGCATCCGCGAACAGCTTCTGTTTCCCGAAATCGATTACGATAAGGTGGAAAAAATCAGGGGGATGGAAATCATCTTCGTGACCACCGCGAAAACCGATGAGGAATGCATGGAACTGTTACGGCTGCTGGGCATGCCGTTCGCGCAGTAAGGGAAGGAGGAAGAAACAAGTGGCCAAGACGAGTATGATCCTCAAACAGCAAAAGACGCCGAAGTTCTCCACCCGCGGGTACACCCGCTGCCGCCTGTGCGGCCGCCCCCATTCGGTGCTTCGCAAATATGGCGTCTGCCGCATTTGCTTCAGAGAACTGGCCTATGCTGGCCATATCCCCGGTGTCCGCAAGGCCAGCTGGTAAGCGGGGAAGAACGGAAGGAGGTTCCACACATGGTCGTGAATGATCCCATTGCCGATATGCTGACCCGCATCCGTAATGCGCAAGTCGCCAAGCATGACGCCATCACGCTGCCGGCGAGCAACCTGAAGAAGGCTCTTGCTAAGATTTTGCTGGCGGAAGGCTATGTCAAATCAGTCGATTATGTCGACGACGGCATTCAAGGAAATATTAAAATTGTTTTGAAGTATGTCAATGGCAAACAGCAGCCTGTTATCGCCGGCCTCAAGCGTATCAGCCGGCCGGGCCTGCGTGTGTATGCCCGCTGCGAAGAACTGCCTAAGGTGCTGGGAGGGCTTGGAATTGCCATCATCAGCACTTCCAAGGGCTTAATGACTGACAAAGAGGCTCGCAAAAACGCCATGGGCGGCGAAGTGCTGGCCTATATCTGGTAAACCGACACGTCAATGGAGGTGCGATTATGTCTCGAATCGGAAAGCTTCCGATCACTGTCCCCAAGGGCGTGACGGTTACAGTTTCCCAGGACAACACCGTAACGGTGAAAGGACCCAAGGGGCAACTGTCCCAGTGGGTAAACCGGGATATTACCGTGCAGCAGGATGACGGCGTGCTGACTCTTGTCCGCCCGACTGATTCCAAACCCCACAAGGCTATGCACGGCCTGTACCGCAGCCTGGTTCATAACATGGTGGTAGGCGTCACGGATGGCTTCTCCAAGAGCCTGGAACTGGTAGGAACCGGTTACCGCGCCGCGGCGGAAGGCAAAAGGCTGACGCTGAACATTGGGTATTCCCATCCGGTAGTGTTTGAAGCTCCGGAAAACATCACCTTTGAAACACCCGCCCCCACCAAAGTGGTGGTAAAGGGCATCGACAAGCAGCAGGTAGGCAACCTTGCCGCCGATATCCGCGCTGTACGCAAACCCGAGCCGTATTTGGGCAAGGGCATTAAGTACGAGGCTGAGCGGATCCGGCGCAAGGAAGGCAAGACCGGCAAGAAGTAAGAAAGGGAGTGAACGCATATGTTCAAAAAGCGCGATCGCAATGAAATCCGCGTGATTCGTCACGCCCGCGTGCGCAAAAAGATCAGCGGCACCCCACAAGCGCCGCGTCTTAGCGTATACCGCAGCCTGAATCATATCTATGCCCAAATTATCGACGATACCAAGGGGACGACTCTGGTATCCGCCTCTACCGTGGATCCCAGCCTGAAAGACCGGCTGGGCGAAGTGGATAAGAAGGGCGCTTCCAAACTGGTTGGCAAGCTCATTGCAGAGCGTGCGATCCAGGCCGGCGTGAAGCAGGTGGTCTTTGACCGCGGCGGCTATGTGTATACAGGCCGCGTGGCCGAACTGGCTGCCGGTGCCCGGGAAGCTGGGCTGGAGTTCTGATATGAAGGAGGACACACGCATGCAACGCAACGAACAGGTCAGCGAATTCAAAGAAAAGCTGGTGGCTGTCAACCGCGTGACCAAGGTCGTAAAGGGCGGACGCAATTTCCGCTTCTCTGCGCTTGTGGTGGTAGGCGATGAAAAGGGCCGCGTCGGCGCCGGAATGGGCAAAGCCGCGGAAATCCCGGAAGCTATCCGCAAGGCCGTAGAAGATGCTAAAAAGCATTTGGTCAATGTTCCAATGCACAATACCACCATTCCTCACGAAGTGGTAGGCCGTTTTGGAACCGGCAAAGTGGTGCTCCTTCCCGCTCAGGAAGGTGCTGGCATCATCGCCGGCGGCGGCGCCCGCGCCGTGCTGGAAATGGCAGGCGTGCGGGATATCCGCACCAAGTCTTTTGGCACCAGCAATCCCATCAACATGGTTAAAGCTACGCTTGAAGGGCTTCGCCTTTTGCGCTCCGCGGAGCAGGTTGCCAAGCTTCGTGGCAAAACCGTGGAAGAGCTGCTGGGCTGAGGAGGAAAGAAACAATGAAACTGAAGGTCACATTGATCAAATCTCCGATTTCCAGCTTGCAAAAGCATATTGACACCGTGAAGGCCCTTGGTCTTCACAAAGTGGGTCAAAGCGTCATCAAGGAGGACAATCCCTGCATTCGCGGGCAAATCTTCCGGGTGAAGCATATGGTCACCGTGGAAGAAATCAGCGAGTAAAGGAGGGAATCCCCATGAAATTGCACGAGTTACAACCCGCGCCCGGATCTACCACCGCACCCAAACGCCTGGGCAGGGGCACTGGCTCCGGTTTGGGCAAGACCTCCGGCAAGGGCCACAAAGGTGCCAAGGCCCGCTCCGGCGGCGGCAAAGGGCCCGGATTTGAAGGCGGCCAGATGCCTCTGGTGCGCCGCGTGCCTAAGCGCGGTTTTACCAATATCTTTGCAAAAGAATACGCAACTGTGAACGTGGAGCGCCTGGACATTTTCGAAGACGGAGCTGTGGTGACTGTCGAATCCCTCATGCGCGCCGGTATCATCAAGAAGACGTTGGACGGCGTGAAGATTCTGGGCGGCGGCGAGCTGACTCGGAAGCTGACCGTGAAGGCTGACAAGTTTACAGAATCTGCAAAAGAAAAGATCGAGGCTCTCGGCGGGAAAGCCGAGGTGAATTAACCATGTGGGAGACCCTTCGCAACGCATGGCGAGTAGAAGACTTGCGTAAGAAGCTGCTATACACCTTCTTCATGCTGCTTGTCTTCCGGCTGGTTGGCGTTATCCCTGCCCCTGGTGTGGATATTGCCCGGGTACATTCGCAAACAGCGAATCTTCCTCTTTTGGATCTTGTGAATATGATGACGGGGAATGCTTTTTCCAACATGACCATCATGGCGATGGGCATTACCCCTTACATCAACTCCTCCATTATTATGCAACTGCTGACCATTGCCATCCCGGCACTGGAGCGTATGCAAAAAGAAGGGGAAGAAGGCCGCAAGAGGATCGCTCAAATCACTCGTTATGTAACAGTGGGCTTGGCAGTTATTCAGGCCATCTTCCTGGTGGCGGGCCTGGGGTATATCAAGTCCGGCTGGTTTAACTATGTGATGGTGGGCGTAAGCATGGCAGGCGGCACAGCTTTGGCCATGTGGATCGGTGAACGTATCACTGAAAAAGGCGTAGGCAACGGCATATCCTTGCTGATTTTTGCCGGTATCGTCTCCAACCTGTTCAATGGCGCCGTTTCCGGTGTGAAAAACGCCGCTGCCGCAGGGACGATGTCTGCCTGGTTGACCATGCTGGCCGTACTCGTAGCCGCCTTGGTGATGATCACCCTGGTGACTTTCGTGGATATGGGCGAGCGCCGGGTTCCCGTTCAGTACGCCAAGCGTGTGGTGGGCCGCAAGATGTATGGTGGCCAAAGCACCCACATTCCCATGAAAGTGAACTCCACGGGCGTTCTCCCGTTGATTTTCGCCTATTCTTTCATGGCTTTCCCCGGCACGATCATTCAATTGGTGGGCGGAACCAACAGCGGTGCATATCGCTGGTGGGGAACCTATATGAACAGCGCTTCTCCCATTTACCTTACAGTAACTGCGCTGCTCATTATCGCTTTCACCTACTTCTATACTTCCATCAGTTTCAATCCCCAGGATATCAGCAAAAACATTCAGCAGCAGGGCGGCTTGATCCCCGGTATTCGTTCGGGTAAGGCAACGGTGGACTATCTCAGCCGCACCAGCTCCCGCTTGACACTGTTTGGCGCACTGTTCCTGGCGGTATTGGCAACAGTACCTACGGTTCTTACCGTGCAGTTGCAAACTTCCATTCCTTTTGCGGCATCTTCTCTCCTGATTGCCGTCAGCGTTGCACTGGAAACCACCCGTCAAGTGGAAAGCCAGCTCATCATGCGGCATTACAAAGGCTTTTTATAAACGGATGAAGCAATGTGAAAAAGTAATCCTGTGGCGCGGGAAGGGATATTCCTTTTCCGCGCCCACGGACTGCCCGGGAATCGGTTGCATCATATCCTGTGACAAGCGATGCATTTGGTCCCACAGGCGGAAAGGAGTTTGCCTATGCACGTGATTTTTCTAGGCCCTCCGGGTGCTGGGAAAGGCACGCAAGCCCAAAAAGTGTGTGCCTATTTAGGCATACCCCAAATCTCCACCGGTGACATTTTGCGCCGGGCCATAAAGGAAGGAACAGAAACTGGCAAGAAGGCGAAGGCCTTTATTGACGCCGGAAAGCTGGTTCCTGACGATGTGGTGATTGCGATTGTTGACGAGCGGCTGAAAGAGCCCGATTGTGCCAAGGGATATATCTTGGATGGATTTCCCCGTACGGTTCCCCAGGCAGAAGCCCTCAAGGGAATTGCCACAATTGATGCTGTCGTCAACCTGGATGTGCCGGATGAGGCTTTGGTAAAAAGATTATCCGGCCGGCGCGTTTGTCTCAAGTGCGGCGCGACCTACCATATCAGCCATTTGGATGGCAAAACGAGCTGTGCCGCATGCGGCGAACCGCTGATCCAGCGGGATGACGACAAAGCGGAAACGGTGCAAAGCCGGCTGCAGGTATATCACCAACAGACGGCCCCCCTGGTAGAATACTATCAGCGGGAAGGAACTTTGCACACAATCCTGGGCACAGGCGGGATGGAGGATACATTCCAGACCATCCTGAAAACATTAGGGGTCGAACAATGATTTATCTAAAGAATCCCGAGCAGATCGAAAAGATGCGTGAAGCAGGCAGTCTGCTGTATGAAGTTCTGCAAAAGCTTCGGGATGCCGTCAAGCCGGGGGTTACCACGGCGGCGTTGGATGTATATGCCGAACAGCTGATCCGCAAGCATAAGGCCATTCCTTCCTTTTTGAACTATCATGGGTATCCGGCCACCCTATGCACCAGCGTGGATGCGGAAGTGGTTCATGGAATCCCCAGTGAAGATGTAGTGCTTCGGGAAGGTTCCATTATCAGTGTCGACTGTGGGCTGGTTTTGGACGGCTGGCAGGCGGATAGTGCCTTCACCGTTGGGGTGGGCGAAATATCTGCCCAAGCGGCCTCCTTGATCGAAATCACAGAGCAATGCTTCTGGAAGGGCATTCGGCAAGCGGTACTTGGCAACCGGCTGGGGGATTTGGGCTATGCCGTGCAATCCTGGGCGGAAGCCCATGGATATTCCGTCATTCGGGACCTGACAGGCCATGGAATCGGCCGGGCCATGCACGAAGAACCCAGTGTATTCAACTATGGGGAAGCCGGCAGAGGAATTCGGCTTCGCAAGGGCATGACTTTGGCGGTGGAGCCCATGATTGCCGCAGGGGATTGGCCGGTAGATGAATCGGATAACGGCTGGACATTCCGTACAAGGGATGGCAGCTTGGCCGCACACTATGAGCATACCATCGCCATTACCGATGGGCTGCCGGAAATTCTGACGCTCCCAGGATATACCTGGAAGGAGGAAGACGCGTGAAACCCATTCCGTTTGAAGTGGGGCGCGTGGTGCTTTCTACGCAGGGCCGGGACAAAGGACGTCTGTTTGTCATAGTGGCCGTAACACAGGACGATTATGTCCTGGTTGCCGATGGGGATTTACGCAAAGCCGAAAGCCCCAAACGCAAAAAGACAAAACACCTGCATGCCAAGCCCATGTTATTTCCGGTTCTTTCCCAAAAGCTTAAAAGCGGCCAACCGGTTGTAGACAGTGAACTGCGCAAGGCCCTGAAGGAAGCCGGGTCTGCCAACCATCTGACGCCTTGCAAGGAGGGTTGCGTACTTGTCCAAGAATGATGTCATCGAAATGGAAGGCCACGTGATAGAGGCACTTCCCAATGCCATGTTCCAGGTGGAACTGCCCAACGGCCATCGTATCATGGCCCATATATCGGGCAAGATGCGTATGAATTTTATACGTATCTATCCTGGAGACAAGGTCACCATTGAGCTTTCGCCCTACGATCTCACCCGTGGGCGTATCACCTGGCGCAGCAAGGGCTGAACCTTTGAATGCGCTATAAAGCCCGGAGTACTTTGTGTAGCCGGAAAAGAACAAGGAGGTTACCTCTATGAAAGTCAGGCCGTCCGTTAAGCCAATTTGCGAGAAGTGCAAGATTATCAAACGCAAAGGCCGGATTATGGTGATTTGCGAGAATCCCAAGCACAAACAAAAGCAGGGCTGAAGAGCAGTGCGCTTTTTGCGCACCGTTTTTCAAAAATGGCTGAAAAAATTAGATTACTCCAAAAGAAATTGTTTACTGCAAAATAATTTTGTGGTACAATTACCTAGTTACGCGGCTGGTAGAGTTTCGTGGGCGGCTGCATAGGGGAGACCCCTCTATGATCCACGGGCTTTCACCGATAGATTGTACGAAAATGCCTACCCCATAAGCGATGCTTCTGGGGAAAAAAGGCTCGCCGTTCCCATTTTGGGCAAAGCGGCGGCGCCACGCACCCGTGAAAGCGGGGATTTGGTTCCCCTTTTCGTGGACATGGCTCGCTGTTTACCGGCGAAGCCGAACCAACATTTGGAGGTGTTTTAAACACATGGCACGCATTCAGGGCGTAGACCTGCCCAGAGAAAAGCGCGTGGAAATCGGCCTGACTTACATTTTCGGGATCGGTTTGTCCACGTCCCAGCAGATTCTGGCCGAGACGGGCATCAGCCCCGATACCCGGATCAAGGATCTCTCCGAACAAGAAGTATCAAAGCTTCGTGATTATATCGAGCATAACCTGAAAACCGAAGGCGACCTGCGTAGAGAGATTTCGCTGAACATTAAGCGTTTGGTTGAAATCGGCAGCTATCGCGGCGTGCGCCATCGGCGCAGCCTGCCTGTCCGGGGCCAGAATACCAAGCAGAATGCCCGGACCCGCAAAGGGCCTAAGAAGACCGTTGGCGGCAAGAAAAAGGCTGCAACGAAATAATGCGCGATCATAGCACAAGCCATAACGACTGCCCTATTGGGCACGGAGGGATGATTTCATGGCACCCAAACAGAAACTGAAGAAAGTCACGCGCAAGCGCCGGGAGAAAAAACTGGTTGAGCGCGGTGCAGCACATATCCGTTCTTCCTTTAACAACACCATCGTTACCATCACCGATCCCAACGGCAACGCCCTATCCTGGGCCAGCTCCGGCGGGCTTGGTTTCCGCGGCAGCAAAAAGTCCACGCCCTTTGCCGCACAGATGGCTGCCGAAACCGCCGCCAAGTCGGCAATGGAATTCGGCCTCAAAACGGTGGAAGTATTCGTGAAGGGCCCCGGCTCCGGGCGGGAAGCCGCAATCCGTTCTCTTCAGGCTGCAGGCCTTGAAGTGAATATGATTAAGGATGTTACGCCCATTCCCCACAACGGCTGCCGCCCGCCCAAGCGCAGAAGAGTATAAGGAGGGATATGACCCATGGCGAGAAACACTCAGCCAATCGCAAAGCGCTGCAAGGCATTGGATATCTCCCCTGCCATGATGGGCTATGCGAATAAAAAGACCACCCGTAACCCCGGTGGGGAACGGCGCAAGAAGGTCAGTGAATATGGCCTTCAGCTTAAGGAAAAACAAAAGGTCCGTTTCGTATATGGCGTGATGGAGCGTCAGTTCCATAACTATTACGAAAAGGCTGTCAACATGAAGGGCGTTACCGGCGAAAATCTCCTGCAGCTGCTTGAGCGTCGCTTGGATAACGTAATCTTCCGTCTGGGTATGGGTGCCAGCCGCCGTCATGCACGTCAGTTGGTTACACATGGCCACATCCTGGTTAATAACAACCGGGTAGACATTCCTTCTTATTTGGTGTCGGTGAATGATGTGATCACCATCCGTGCCAAGAGCAAGGATATGGAACATTTTAAAGCACTCCGGGAAGGCAGCAGCAGCATCGTTCCTAAGTGGCTGACACTCAATGCCGGCGAGCTTACCGGCACCGTCATCGCCCTCCCCACCCGCGAGGACATTGACCTGCCCCTGCAGGAGAACATGATCGTCGAGTTTTACTCCCGTTAAATTGGACGAGATTCCCTCGATCGACGGTTCCATCAAGGAGGGTACATACCATGATCGTAGAAATCGAAAAGGCCCGCATCGAGTGCGTAGAGATCGGCGAAAACAATCGCTACGGGAAATTCGTTGTGGAGCCTTTGGAGCGCGGCTTCGGCCATACGCTAGGCAATGCGCTTCGCCGCGTTTTGTTGTCATCCCTGCCGGGGGCTGCAGTATCCTCTGTGCACATCGACGGTGTGCAGCATGAGTTTTCCACTGTGCCCGGCGTGAAGGAAGACGTAACGGAAATCATTTTGAACTTCAAGGAACTGGTGGCAAAATTATATTGCGACCAACCCAAGCAGGTCACCATTGACATGCGCGGGCCCTGCGAAGTTACCGCGGGTGACATCCGCACCGATGACGAAGTGGAGATCATCAATCCTGAATTGCATATCGCCACGCTCAACGAGGATGCTCATTTGCAGATGCAAATTGTATTGGACAAGGGTCGGGGATATGTTTCAGCGGATAAGAACAAATCCGGCAACATGCCCATCGGCGTCATTCCCGTTGATTCTGTGTTTACTCCGATCCGCAAAGTGAATTACACTGTTGAGGATACCCGTGTAGGCCAGATCACCGACTATGACAAGCTGACCCTGGAAGTGTGGACCAACGGCGGCGTGATGCCCGATGAGGCCATCAGCCTGTCTGCGAAAATTCTGACCGAGCATCTGACCTTGTTTGTAGGCCTTACGGATCAGGTCATGCCGGTGAACTTCAACATCCCCGAGGACGAGAAAAAGGAAAAGGTCCTGGAGATGACCATTGAAGAGCTTGATTTGTCCGTGCGCGCCTACAATTGCTTGAAACGCGCCGGCATCAACAGCGTGGCCGAACTGGTGCAGCGCAACCAAGAGGACATGATGAAGGTGCGCAATCTGGGCAGAAAGAGCCTGGAAGAAGTGGAACAAAAGCTTGCCGCTTTGGGATTGGGTCTGCGGCCCAACGAAGAATGAAACGGGGCGGCTGTATTACAAGTCCATCCCGTAAAGGAGGAAACACCCCATGGCTACTCAACGCAAACTGGGCCGCACCGCTGATCAGCGCAAAGCGCTGCTGCGCAACCAGGTGACTCAACTCATCTGGCACGGCCGTATTGAAACCACGCTGGCTAAGGCTAAGGAAGTGCGTAGCGCTGCCGAGCGCCTCATTACGTTGGCCATTCGCGAATGCGAAAACAATGTGGAAGCCACGAAGGAATTCCACAACGAAAAGGGGCAGTTGGTGACCATCACCGTGCAAAATGACGCCCCTTCCAAGCTCCATGCCCGCCGCCTCATCATGGCTTATCTGTATGAAATGAAAGAGCAGAAGAAGGATGATGAGAATAAGGCCGAGTATCGTGAGCGCACCAAGGATGCCAAGCATCCCGTAGTGGAAAAGCTCTTCCGGGAAATTGGCCCCAAATACAAGGCTCGCAATGCGGAAAAGAATTGCGCGGGCGGTTATACCCGCATCTACCGCAAGGGTCCCCGTCGTGGCGATGCTGCCGAAATGGTTATCCTGGAGCTGATCTGATAATAGTTTATACGAAAAAGGAACCCTGATTGTGGGGTTCCTTTTTCGTATGTCCAGCATTTCTCCTTGCCCGGGTGATGGGGGATGCGGCTTGAGGGCACGGCCTGCCGCTATTCCCACCGAAAGCATTTTACCGATACGATGACACATAGAATGCCCAATACAACCATCACCATTAGGGGAAGTAGTATATTATTCATGGGCAATCCCAAGGATGTACCTTTGAGTAACTTGATGCCCTGGGTAAGCGGCAGAAAATCCGCAGCCTTTTGCATCACAGGCGGCATCACTTCATAAGGCAGGGTTGCTCCCGAAAAGAAAAGCATGGGGAAGTAGACGATGCTGCATAAGAGGTTTGAGGCTTTTATACCTTTTGCAACAGCCGCGATCATCATGCCGATGCTGTAGATGGAGAACAGAACCAGGAGATATGCACCTATAAAACCTGACAGCGAGCCGATCATGGAAAAACCGAACAGCAGGCTGGATAAAAGTGTGACAATCATCAGGGAAAGCACCGCATACAGAAAATTGACAGCCACTTGTGTGAAAAGAAGCAAGCCTGGGCTTACAGGCGTTACCTTAAATCGCTTGAGTATTTTCTTGTGACGGTAATCGGAGATTACCAGAGGAAGCCCCATGACACCTGTGGCGCAAATCCCTATGGAGGCAACAGCGCCGTAGTTTTGCTGGAAAAAGGTGTAGGAAGCTCCTTCAAAAGCGGGCTTTTGACCGAAGATAGCACCTAAAACGATGGCCACCATCGCAGGAAATGCAATTGCAAAGATCACCATGTCCATTCCGCGAAAGGATAGCATCAGCTCAGTTTTAAGCATTGTACGAAAAGCTTTCATGTTCTTCCTCCTCCTCTTTGGCATACCATAAATAGGCATCTTCCAGCGTGTCATATGGGCTGTTTTCTATCGCTTGGGATACCGTGCCGGTGAAAACCGTCTCGCCGCAGTTTAGAATGGAAATTCGGTCACACAGCACTTCAACTTCATCCATGTAATGTGAGGTCAATACAACTGTCAGTCCCTTTGATTTCAGCCTCTCCAAATGCTTCCACACATCCCGCCGGGCTTTGGCATCCAGACCGGTGGTTAGCTCGTCCAGAAAAACCAGCTCAGGGCTTGGTATCAAAGCCAGTACCACAAACAGGCGCTGGCGTTCTCCGCCCGAGAGCTCTGCCACCAGCTGCTTTTGCTTGTCATGAAGCCCGAAATTTATGAGCAGTTCATCATAGGACAAAGGCGATCTGTACAGCGAACAGGTTACCTGGCAGATTTCTGAAACGGTTATTTTATCTTGATACCGAGGTTCTTGAAATTGCACGCCCACCTTTTCAAACAGCTCTTTGCGCTGTGTGTAGGGATTCATGCCCAGGATGGAGACTTCGCCGCAATCTGGTTTTTTGGTGCCAAGCATGCATTCGATGGCTGTGGATTTACCCGCTCCGTTTGCCCCAAGCAAACCGAATATCTCACCCCTTTCAACACTCAGGTTCAAGCTGTGTACTGCTTTTTTCGGGCCGTAGGATTTGCATAAATTTCGAACTTTCAATGCTTCCGCCATGTCCTGGTTCCTCCTTTAGTCTTTCTTCGGGCAAAAGAATAACACCAAACAAAAGTCTGGTGTTAAAATGGAGGGTTTATCTTTCAATTGCCGCTTTGCATGTCTTGAAGCAGATGCAGCATTTGCTGCGCGTCGCATTCCGTATTTTTTAAAGAAGTAAGAAGCCGGTCGCATACGGAAACGATTTCTTCTGTTTCTTTGGGCGTATCGATGCTGATAATTGGTTCAATCTTCTCGCTGCGGTCCCAGTCGGTTAAAAGCCGCAATATGGCGGTAAGGGAGTAGTTGGCGCACCGAAGGGACCTAATAATCTTCAATCGCATGAGATCGCTTTCATCATAGACGCGGTATCCGTTCGCCCTTCTTTTGGTATGAAGAAGGCCGTTCATTTCCCAATTGCGAAGGGTATCGATGGTCACTTGCAGCCGGTTGGCCGCTTGATTTCTCGTTAACAGCAGCGTTTTGTCGCAGGAGCCTTTCCCCCGAATCAGTGCGGTTACCATCTGGATCGCATCCTCGGCGTTATGTGTCTCTGCCGTAATTTGCGCGATGTATTCCCTTGTCATGCGGATGGCGTCTTCATACCGGCCAATGGCAGTTGTTTTTACAATATCGATCGCCCGCTTCCGCAATCCATTTTGCAGCACTTCACTTTTTAGCGCCAGCCTTACAAGTTTTATCTGCTGAAGGTGAACCGTTGTAAAGATACGGTATCCGTTCTCTTTTCTTTCTGGAGCGGAGAGAAAATGCACCGCCTCATACAAGCGGACGGTGTTGGGGTGAATCCCGGCCAACGATGCAATTTGGGAAGTGGAATAGGTACGCATAGGCACTCTCCGTCATAATATAGAATTTGGAAATGTGCTCTACTTATTGTACTGAAAATGGCACATAAGTCAAATGTAACTATAAGTTTAGTACCGCGCATAAAATACATTATCATAAACCGGGGATGTGAAGACGATTGGTCAGCATTATTCTGGTATCCCATGACAGATGGGAAGTTACATGCGCCTGTATTAAAAGTATACAAGAAAATGTAAAAATGCCTTATGAGATCATCCTGGTGGACAACGCTTCTTCTAAAGAAACGGTGGAAGCTTTGAAAAAGGTAAGTGGTATACGCCTTTTTTGCAGCGATATCAATATAGGCTTTCCAGCCGGATGCAATGCGGGTTTGCGGATGGCACGCGGGGACTTGGTATGGTTTTTGAACAATGATACGCTTGTTCCCCCCAATTCATTGGAGCGTATGGCAGAGCTTCTGCTCAGCGATCCTGCAATTGGCATGGTAGGGCCGGTAAGCAACAATGTTTCAGGCATGCAGGCAATACCGGTGACCTATCAATGCGATGAAGACATCAATGAATTTGCGGCGAAGATAGCCAATACGTATAGGGGGCTTACATTTCATACACTCCGCTTGGTTGGCTTTTCAATGCTTACGCGTAAAGCAATACTGGATCAATTAGGCGGATTTGATGAACGGATGGGTATGGGAACCTTTGAGGACGATGATCTTTCGCTTAGACTGGTGGCAAATGGGTATCGGCTGCTGGTGGCGCAGGATGCTTTCATACACCATATTGGCAGCGCAAGCTTTAGTGTGGCTGGCGGATATCCATCCCTTGGAGACCGGAACCAGTGTATTGTCAGCACGACCTTTGGCTTGACTGTGCCGGAAGAAACCATGCTTAACCAAACGCTATACGAGCAAATCCTTCCCAGAGCCACATCCCTTTTGCATGTGGAATGCGGTGCCGGATGCCTGGGGCTGAAATGGCGGGAGAGGGGATATAGGGCAGCAGGGCTTGAAAGCTGCTATCCCAAAGCCAATTTAGCACAAACGCAATATGATAAATTTTATCGATATACAGCCGGGCGGGAATTTGCATTGCCCGAAGGTTTTGGCATTTTTGAAGTACTTGTCATGGAACAACAGATCCATCATGATGAAACACTGGCAGTTGTTCGTTCCGTATTCCCCAATTTGATGAAGGGTGCCCAGGTGTTTGTGCAGGTGCCCAAAATTGTTGCCGAGAATCAGGGCGTATATGAAGCTTATATGGACCGGTGGGACCAGATTATCGGCCATTATCCGGCTCGTGGGCAGTTTAGCCCGAAGCACTTTATAGCAAAAATGAATGGTATGGGCTTTGGCGTGATTCATACCAGGCTTTTTGATGCCATGCAATCCGCCTACGCGCAGTATTCTTTTCAGCGCCATCTAAAAACGTGGAAACGAACCCCGGGAGATTTACCATTCTTTCAAACATGGGATGTGGAATTTGTCTATATGCCGTGAGAGACGATTGGTATTCTATTTTTCAGGGTTGGTTCTTGTATTCCGGCTGATACTTTGGTATGCTACGAAAAGAACCGGAGGAGGATGGAATCCGGGTACAAATCAAGATGAACGGTGATAAGGCATGTACGATGTGATTGTCATTGGTGCAGGGATTGTCGGGCTGTCTGTAGCTCGCAGGTTATCCAGATATAAGCTTAATATCTGCATATTGGAAAAGGAACCGGATGTTGCAATGGGTGCGACAAAGGCCAACAGCGCTATTGTTCATGGGGGGTATGCGGAGAGCCATAGCAAGCTGAAAGGCCGGTTATGCTATCGGGGCCGCGTTCAGTTTGATAAACTGGACAGGGAACTGCATTTTGGGTTCAGGGAGACCGGATCTTTGGTCATCACCACCGATGCCGGTGATCTGCCAAAGCTTGAGGCAATGCTGGAAAACGGCAAAATGAACGGCCTTCAAGACCTGGAAATCTTGAAGGGAGAGCAGGTTTTGAATCTTGAGCCCAATATCAATAGAAGCGTGGTCTATGCGCTTTACTGCAGGGGAGCGGGCATTTGTTCCCCCTATGAAATGGCAATAGCCATGGCGGAAAACGCTGTTGCAAACGGCGCAGTTTTAAGGCTGAATGAAGCCGTAACCGGCGTTCAAAAAAAGGACGGTATATTTACCGTTGCTACCGAAAAGAGCCGGGTATCCGGAAGATTCGTGATCAATTGTGCAGGCTTAGGTTCCGCGGAAGTTTCGGCCATGTCGGGGCCCACCAGCTTTGAAATCATGCCAAGAACTGGGGAGTACCTGCTTTTTGCAAGGGGCAGCGGTAGGCTGATGAACACCGTTGTTTTTCAGATGCCGACAAAAATGGGAAAAGGAATCCTTGTAACGCCGACCTATCATGGCAATTTGCTCTTGGGCCCCGATGCCATTGACGAAACCGGTACGTACGACCGCTCCACGCATGTGGAACGCCTGGCCGCCATCTATAAACAGGCGCTGCACACCACGGATAGAATCAATATCAATCAATACATCCGCAGCTTTGCCGGTGTTCGCGCAGCCGCCACGGGAGATGATTTTATCATTGATGAAACGCAGGTGAAAGGTTTTATCAATGTCGCGGGAATTCAGTCGCCGGGCTTGACTTCTTCACCGGCCATCGCGGACATGGTTACGGAAATATTGGAGCAATCCGGGCTGGCTTTGGAGGGAAACAAGGCCTATATCCCTCACCGCGAGCCGGTGATTGGGCTCAAGCAGATGCGCCCATCGGCAGAAATAGAGCGGCTGATAGCCCTTCCTTCCGGCGATGAGCGGATCGTTTGCCGGTGCGAACAAGTAACGGAAGGGGAGATCGTGGATTGCCTGAACCGCGGCATTCATGTAAACACTGTGGATGGGGTCAAGCGCCGCACCCGCGCTTCTATGGGCTTTTGCCAAGGGAATTTCTGCCGTCCAAGAATCAAGGCACTGATGGATAGAGAATACGGTGTTTCCGTTGATTCAAGCACGGATGTAGAACTGGCCGGCATTTCCCGTGTATCAAAAAAAGAACTGCTTGACTATATAAAGATGCATGGCTGAAATGTAAAAGGAGAGCTTCCGCGCTAAGCACGCATAGCTCTCCTTTTTGCATTAAATCCGGTATGCGGTTTGAAGATTATAAAAACTGCTTCAGCTGCTGAACGTTTTTTTCCTCAAAGGTCAGCAATCGCTTCATAAGATTCAAGATTTCTTCCTCTGCATCATCATACTTTTTGATATTTTTGATAGCGTCGATAATGCCCATGTTGCTGCCAATAATCAGCATTTCGGCTATATGGGAGGTGGAATTGTTGTTCAGAGTCTGAACACAGATCATAATATAGGTTTTTATTTTGTCAAATGCACCGATTCCTTTTTCATCATAACCGTTTTCATTAAGCAAGGTTTTTGCGGCTGAATGAATATTCCGGTACTCATCGAGCTGTGATTCCAGATGCTTTTTAAACTCCATATCCTCAACAATACCGGTCAGTTGATTCATCGTGTCTACGCCCATCTGCGAATTTTGATAGACAAAGTTTAGCAGTTCCGCATTGCCATTCATTGCATTTCGCCCCTTTCTGAATAGCAGTATGTTCAGGTTTGGGCGGATGTATTCGAGTCATACGCTGATCAAAAATGGGGAGTTTGCCTGAATGGCGGTTTTGACACAATTCACGCACACTGCGTTAAGAATTCCTTACGACCAGAAACTCCGCTGATTTTGCACAGCAGCTGTCCAGACAAGCTACTACATATACATAGCCCAGCGTGCCGGCCGGCACCTGCCAAAGGATCTCGGCAACGCCGGTAACAGCGCTGGGGCAATCCATGCCGATCAGCCTTGCCAGTTCGCAGGTTTCGGTGCCAGTAGGCTCCAAAAAGAAGAAGGCTTTTGAAACCGGGCGGTTGAATGTGGCACGAAGGATTACTCGTTCTGCAAGCTGTACTGCTCCATCCACAACAGGCAGCGGCTGACCTGCCTCCGTTAGAAAATTAAGCGTCAGCACACGCAAATCACACGCAGCGGGAGGGGCAGAAGGGATGCAAATGACCTGACCGATGTAAATGACATTCCTGTTTGCAATCTGCGGGTTTGCAGCAAGAATCGCATCAACCGTTACGCCAAATCTTCTGGCAATGCTGTACAGCGTATTCATTGGCGCCACGGTATATAGCTGCCCATTGCAGTTTGAAGGCGGAGGGGGAATCTGAACTCTTCCGGCAGAAACCGCTGCGCGCGTAAATGTATTATTCACCATCTGGATCAACTCCTTTTAAAGTGCTAATACATGATATGTTCAAATGAAATAAGGTTACTGGTGGAGCAAAGGCATCTTTAAAAATGTATCAAACTCGACTGTTGCTGTGAACTTTTCCTTAGTAAAAACTGCACCCCGATCGTTGTTAGTCTTCGAGACTTACCAACTTTCGGGGTGCAGCTTCATTCACGTGTATAACCTAGAACGTTTTTGATCAGGCTTTACTTTTTCTTATTGCCTTTGCCTTCGCTTACAGTCATATTATTCTCGGGTTTGTTCCCTTTGGGGGTATCTTCTTTAGCGGGTTTTTCTTGTTTGCTCGAATCTCCAGGGGCTGACTGATTATCCGGTGTCTGTTCTTTTTCAGTCTCGCTGCCTTCGGCTTCTTCGTTTACTTTATCCTTGGCCTCTTCGGATTTTTCCTGGCCGTCTCCGTTGTAGGTGAATTCCTTTAGGAAACTGTTTATTTGGTCCAGTACGTTCGTTTCTTTGTTCATATGCCAGTTATAATATTGGGTCGCGATGTCCTCGGGTATCCCGGCGCTTGCAATAGCATCCAAAAAGGCAGTCCTAGCGCCTGCCTGGGCATCGGTCAATGCCTGCTTTGCCGCTTGATATTCAGCAAGCATTTCTTCCTTAAGCTTTGAAAGACCCGCGATGAGGCCTTCAACATCCTCTTTGCGCTTTTCTTTTTTCATGGTTTGAATTTGATTGCGATACGTGCTTTTAATCGCTTGAAAAGCATCATGGAAAGCTTTTTCAGCTTCCTTGATTGTGTCTTTTTCAAGGGCGAAAGCTGCCTGCAAGGCGGTGCGCTGTTCTTCGGTCAGAACGTCCTCTTCGTCATCACCAATGTCGAAAATACCATCGGCATCTCCGAACAATACCATCAATTCGCCCATGGTCTTGCTGCCGTATTGGGCGATGGCGTCTTCCAAAGAGATTGCCTCAGAATTTGCAATCCGCTGCATGAGCAGATATTTGCCGGAGGATAAACCCAGCGCGGCTGCCTGAACTGCAATTTCATCGGACACGTAAGCAGTTCTTACTTCACACTCGGCGCCCAGGCCTTCCAATGCTTCCTTTGCAGTTTTGTTCAAAGCATCTGCAACGTCCGCGTCTTGGTCACCGGTAACGGTAATGACCAGATAAGGCTTAACTTCTGCAGCGGCTAAATAACCCGCCTGCGCAAGAGCGCTGACGATTTCCTGCACAGCCTCCTGGGCTGTCCGGCCGCTTGTCTGCACATCAAGCAGCAAGCTTTCTCCGTCATCATTCAGTGCGGAGGCTTCCACTACATTACCATTTTCAATTTTTAATTCAATGCTGGGATTGAGGTCCATTGTGATAGAATAAGCGCTTGGAGACTGAATTGAGGATGCGGCAAAACCATTTTGAAAAGCCAGCAAGGATACGATGAGCACCAGACAAAAACTTACCGTGAGCAGATACCTGATCCTTTGTTTTCCCATACAAAACACTCCTTTTCGGTAACTGGCTGCCACTGGCGATAGATGCCAAAGGCCCTGTAGCTTTGCGTCGCAGCCTTTCGACTGCTTTGCCTTTGTCGTAGAATTCGACCGTTATTATTATATACCAATGCTTCCCTGGAAACAAGCTGCTATTTCTGTTTGTTACAAAAAAGTTACTTTTATGTTTAGAAAGAGCGTGGGCCATTTGCTGCCATAAGGTATGGCTTGACAGTTTTATCGCGATAGGCTATACTGCACTTCAGATGTAGCCTGGCTGTAGCCGGGCGTTCCTTTCATTCGTGGACTACACCTTGTTTGAAGAAATACCATGAAGGTATATGCTTTCCAGTAGGAGGGCGGCTTTCTGGTATTTTTATTTTAAGGAGGCAGCCCCATGAAAAAAGGAGAAATCAGGCGGTTGGTATTATCCGCGGTACTGGTGGCGCTGGGCGTGGTATTGGCACGGTTATTTCATGCCTTGGGCGGCTGGCAGGCGGGCTCCATTTTTTTGCCCATGCATATCACGGTATTGCTCTGCGGCCTGTTATGCGGTTGGAAATATGGCATGCTTTGCGGCATATTGACACCCCTTACGGCAATGCTGGTATCCGGTATGCCCACTGGCGCGATGCTTATCTCAATGATGTTGGAATTGGGCGCCTATGGCGTTACAGCAGGATTCTTGTACCGCATGCCTCTGACGAAGAAATCGCCCCTTTTGAAGGTGGTCATTACCCTTGTTTTGGCCATGCTTGCAGGGCGGGCGGTATATGGCATCTTTGGTGCGCTGACCAGCACGGGCGGAGGAAATGCATTTGGCTGGACCGCATTTTTATCAGGTGCGTTTATAAAAGCCTGGCCAGGCATTCTGATTCAGCTTGTGCTGCTGCCCACACTGATGATGGTTTTGCGTAAAGGAAAATGGGGAGAAGGCTTATAATTTCATGCAGGAGCTTTTAAGGGCACAGGTGAACCGCTATCCGGCCTTGGAGGTTCTGGATGCGGTGAAACTGTGCTATCAAAGTGAATTTGGAGGCGGGCATCTGGTCTCCTCCCGGGAAGAAAGTCTCGAAAGGCTTAGGGAGGAGACAAAGGGCTTGTCTCCCGTACCGGGGAAGCCGCTTTTTGAATCCATCGGCGGAGGCCTGTGTAGGCTCAACCTGGATGCGGAGAATGCATGGAACCTCCGGCTGGAAACTATCAACGGCTTATTTTTCACAGCGGCAAAGGATAAGCGGGGAAACCGGGAAGGCTTTGAAAAAAAACTGCAAGTATTGAAGCATTTATGCCAAGCAGGCGAAATGCCCTTTTCATCCTCTGAATTGGAAGCATACCTGATTTCTTACCGCGAGTCTGGATATCCGCCCGTAAGCCATAGCGACACATACCGGGAGCTTTACCAGCCCCATTACCGGGTTGTGGAAGAGAGAGCCGCAGCCTATTATGCTTTGATAAAGGGAATAGACGAAAAACTTCAAACGGGGCACCGGCTGATCATGGCCATAGATGGCATGAGCGGCGCGGGGAAAAGCACCTTGGCCGCCTGGATTCAGGAAGTTTATGAAGACTGTAATCTATTCCACATGGATGATTTTTTTCTTCCTCCGGACAGAAAGACAGCGCAGCGGTTGGGTACTCCCGGCGGCAACGTGGATTATGAGCGCTTTCAGATGGAAGTGATGGAGCCGCTGAAACGGGGAGAGTCCTTTTTCTATCGCCCCTACAATTGCAAAGAAGGGATCATCGGCGGGCATATTACTGCCCCTGTTTGCCGCTTGAATGTGGTGGAGGGTGTTTATAGCCTCCATCCCGCCTTGCAGGATGCGTATGGGTTGAAGGTTTTTTTAAGCTTGTCCCCTGAGGAACAGAGCACCCGGATTCTCAAGCGCAATGGCGTTTCCATGCACCGGCGTTTTTTGACGGAGTGGATTCCTTTGGAGAATATGTATTTTGACAGGCTCAAAATCGCTCAAAGCTGTGACTTTTTGTATAACAGCGAAACGCCGCTCCCTTGAAAAAGCGGGAAGCGGCGTTGCATAGGTTCAGCAAGTCATGGGGCATCATCTGCTCCATGGCTTTTTTCATTAGGTACAGCTTCTTTAGCTGCAGGCGCGGTTTCCTGCCAGTGAAGGGCCTGCTCATGGGCTTTTTTCATCCGGTCCAGCACTGCATCGTATTGGCCGTGCTGAATGGGCTGGCCTGGAACCTGGAATACAGGCGCATGGTTTGGAGCGGGAGCTGTGCCTGGGGTGGAAATTGGGAACGCGCTTGGGTTGGGGGCGGAAGAAGAAGGCGGGGCCTTGGGCGTTGCGGGAGATGAGCTTGGCTTCGACGTGTTTCGGGGGGGCTGCGGTTTTGCAGGCACCTTGAAAGCCTCACGCTTTGCGTCGGCTTGGAAAGGGTTCTGCTTTACTGTGGCCGGGGTGGGTTCCTGCCGTGATGGCATTGGAGCCGGTTCCTTGGCTGAAACGGCTGTCATGTAGGGGGCGAGCTGGCTGTGTAGCGTAAGCCACTTGATATCTTGTGCGCCTAGCGTCATAGCGGCAAAGGGCGAGACCTGACTTGCTGTTTTTGCTGCTGCCATAGGAATAACCTCCTGTTGCATGTTGGGTCATTTCAGCGTATGCGCAAAAAGAACATGGGGTGAGAAGGCGGATGATCTTTTGAACCGGGGGTTGCCATATGAAAACAACGTGCTATAATAAAGGTCGATTGAATAAGGATGTAATATAGGGGAATCATGCATTGATGACTTTGGTTAATCGGTTTTATGGCGTAGAGCACATGATCAAAAAGCCCATGCGTCTGGGCGAGATCCCCACCACGAAAAAGGCCTATCAGGATGTCATTCATATTGCACTGCCGTCTGTGGCGGAAATGGTGCTGATGGCCTTGATCGGCAGTGTGGACACCATGATGGTAGGTGTAATAGGCAGCGAAGCGATTGCGGCAGTAGGGATAACAAGCCAGCCACGCATGCTGATGCTGGCCATTTTCTTTGCTTTGAATATTGGAGTAACGGCTATTGTAGCAAGGCGCAAGGGTGAGGGGCGGCAGGAAGACGCTAACCGCACCATGCGCAATGCGCTTGGATTGATCGTCATTCTTTCCATTGCTTTGGGCGCGCTGGGAAGTACCTTTTCCGAATGGATGATGCGGCTGGCGGGAGGAAATACCGACACGCCTGCAGATGCATTAGTGCTCAAGGATGCTACGGTCTATTTCAGGCTGATGGCTTATGCCCTGCCCATTAATGCCATTACCATGTGTATCAGTGCCGCCCAGCGGGGTATCGGCAATACCAAAATCACCATGTATGTCAATATTACCAGCAACCTGGTTAATGTGGTGTTTAACTATTTGCTGATCAACGGCAACCTTGGCTTTCCCAAGCTGGGGGTGGAGGGTGCTGCAATTGCCACGGTCATCGGGTTTACGGTCGGCTTGGTGCTCGCGCTTTTATCCATTATGATGCGCAGGAACCGCGCGGGTTTTTTGCATGTCTCCCTAAAGGATGATTGGTGTTTTGACAAGGAAACCATCCGGTCCATCAGCGGCGTGGGCGGCAATGCACTGTTGGAGCAGATCGCTTTGCGGATCGGCTTTTTCCTTTACGCGAAAATGATTTATGATGCCTTGGGGCCGGCAGCCTTTTCCAGCCATCAGATTTGTATGCAATTTTTGAATATCAGCTTCACCTTTGGCGATGGCATTGGTGTTGCAGGCACTTCTCTGGTAGGGCAGATGCTGGGAAAAGGCCGGTCTGACCTGAGCATGGTTTACGGCAAGGTCAGTCAGCGCATGGCGCTGACAGTATCCGCCGCATTGCTGCTGGTTTTTATCCCCTTCCGCTACCCATTGGTGGAATTGTTTGTGCGGCCGGAGGAGGCAGACGTGCTGCAAATGGCCGCTCAGGTGATGATCCTTGTGGGCATCTTTCAGCCTTTTCAAACAAGTTCCGTGGTCCTCAGCGGCTGCTTGCGCGGTGCGGGGGATACCCGTTATGTGGCGGCAGTCATGATGACCTGCGTGATGATTATCCGCCCGGTTCTGTCCTGGGCGGCCATATATCCCTTGCAATTAGGGCTGGTGGGCGCATGGACCGCCAGTTTGATGGATATGATTGTCCGCCTTGTGTTTGTATTCACCCGGTTTACCCGCGGCAAATGGATGAAGATACGAATCTAGCAAATGTATAAAACAAATCCCCTCCGGATATGCTGTAACCGGAGGGGATTTTTGATGCGGAAAAGCTTTTTAGCCCTTTATCGGGAAAGGCAGGCACTCCGAAGGTGCCTGAGAGAATTTGACAGGCAGCGTTATGTGCTGCCTGCTTCCCTTACCCGGGGCAGATGGATGTGACGGTTGATGCCGGCAGCGGATTATTCCTGTGCGTTGGCGCTGTTCGTGGCTTCATCGGTGAGATCGCTCTGCGGCGCGGATTCTTCTGCCTGGGATTCGATTACAGGGATTTCGGGCGCCTCCGCAGGGGCCAGGTCGTCGACCTTGCGGGCGGCCTCTTCGGCTGCCTCTTTGGCCAGGCGAGCCTCCCTGGCAGCGGCGAACCGCTGAGCCCTGATGGCGGTAAGCTGCTCATCCAGAGAATTCAACTGCTCCAATTGAGCATTCAGCGGCGGGGGAAAGGTTTCCCCCTTCTGCCACATCTCGTATGCTACGCTTCCAAAATCGGCCAGAATTTCCCTGCGACGTGTTACAAGATTCATTTCATTAACCTTATATTTTGCATTGTCGGCAATGTTGGATGCGGCATTTCCAACCGCTTCCATTCCTTTGAGCCAAGTCTTCTTCAACGCTTTCAACATATCGGCCATAGGTATCCCTCCTTTTTATAGCTTATGCTATTTGTAGAATAGATCATCCCGCAGGCGGTACAGGGTAGCTCCCCGTTTTTTCATATTGATGCATTGGATGAACCATTCGGCAGTCGCGTCTGCGTCATACTGGAGGTAACCCCATCGCACACCGTTTACCCGGGTACCCCGCATGTTGCTGTCCGTCCAGTGCAGCATGTCGTTTAGAGGATTATAATCTGCCATGAACAAAAGGGAGTGAGGTCCGTTTCCTCCGCCATAATTGCCCACCATCTGGAAGAAATCTCCCTTTTGAACCTGGTGGAGCATATCTCGGGCGATTTGAGCATTTTCTTCCTTTGTCAGATCATTATTATACTTGAATTGCGCCACAATTTCAAATGGACTTCCGTCTGCCGCACCTTCAGGCCGCCATTCGATTCCGTAATCGTAGGGGGCACATGCAGCTTTACTGTTGTTTTTGGGCATGTGCAGCACCAAATCTGGATATTCTGCCATGGCATAATCCTTGGAAAAGGTATCGAATAAACGCATGACAAAGTTTTTGCAAACACCAATGTCCCAATCTTCTTCGGCAGGGGCGAACTTATACTTGGAATCCTTTGAATTTTTAAAAGCCAGGTCAAGCATTCTTCCAATCAAGGCTTCCTTGGGGGAGGGGACCTCCCGGATAACCTGGCTGGTGGCCGGGGATATGCCTTCTTTGGCAGGTGCTGTTCCTGTAACCGTTATGGTGAGCCCGCTGGTTAACTTCGGCAGCTGAAAGGTATGTTCAAAAATAGCCCCTTCCTGGATCTCGCTTAAAGCGTCTCCCTCCCAGGATAGCGTGACTTCAATTTTATCAAGGTTTGTACCTTTCGCGGATACAAGAAGCGTATTGCCCTGCCTGTAACCCTCCCCAGGTACGGGAGAATCCAGTTGTATGGTGGGCGGTATTGCCAAATCCGCCAGATACACTTCCTCGTCCGCCAGCGCTCCGGCAGAATAAAGAAGCCCGATGCACCCTAAAAGCAACATGGCTTTTCGCATCAACCCACGAATTTGAGTCACCCCCCTCATATCATTCTACCAGTGAACCAACAGGGCGCTTTTCAAAGCGGCGAAGGATGCCTTTTCAATGGGCAGAATTTCTCCGTCCACATTCAGCAGCATGCCCGGCGCGTGTATGGATACCTTGGAGCAGCGGTAATGGGAAGTGATGGCGAAGGAACGTACCAATCCCATGAGAAGCCCCGGAAGGTAAAAGATCATCTTCCAGTTGGGAATACTTTTTAGCAGCACCACATCCAACTGTCCGTCATCCACCATGCCTGTGGGGGAGATGGGAATACCGCCGCCTATAAAGCGGCCATTGGCAATGCTGCAAATTAAATAGGAACCTTTCAAATTCGTCTGGTCGTCAATCGTTATCTCCATCGGCACGCTTTTGAAGTGAAAGATGGTTCGGATCACGCCGTACAGATAAGGCAGCAGACCCCGCACATATTTTTTAGCCGTAATAGAATATTGAAGAACGGATACGTCAAAGCCTGTGCCGCATACATTCAGAAACATTTGATCGTTCATACGCCCCACATCCAAAAGACGGGGGGGATGGGACAGAATAAACTCCAATGCGGCCAGCGGATTTTTTGGCATGCCCAACGTCTTGACAAAGTCGTTTCCTGTACCTGCCGGGACAATGCCAAGCGCTGTTTTGCCATGAATCAAGCCACAGGCTATTTCGTACGCTGTTCCATCTCCTCCTACGGACAATACGGTCTCTGTGTTTTCCGATTGGGACTTGTGGGCCAATTGTGTGGCATGGCCCGGATATTCCGTTAGGAAAGACCGGAAAGCAAGCCCGCGCCTGCGCAGCGCCTCTATAATCTTTTGCCCAATCCTTCTCCCCCGGCCATGGCCGGCAATGGGGTTGATAATCACGTCGATCATCATTTTCAGCGCCTTTCGAAATATACTATAATGTACTGCATTTGCAAGCAATTGTAAAGCAAATCACAGGAATTTCACATACTGCACGGGTGGTGGAAAACCATGCCGTTTCATTTCACTTGAGCAAATAATTATACCCCAAAGAAAGTGAAATATTCATCTGAAGCTCATATTTGAAGCATAAATCGAAAATGTATGAATAAAAATTCAAAAAAATGTATTGACAAGGCATAAAGGAGGGCGTATACTAATGCTATTCCCGATGCGGGACATGCAACGAAACAGGAGGATGACCCTATGAAAAAGCTATTTTCCGTCTTGCTGGCAATCATGCTGGCGTCCGTTTCTATGGCTGCCATGGCCGAAGGTACTCTGATTGCTGCTACCAACCCTGAATTCCCTCCCTTTGAATATGTGGAAAACGATGTGGTTGTTGGCCTGGATGCCGACATCGCCGCCGAAATTGCCAAGGACCTGAACATGGAAATTAAAATTGAGAGCATGGAATTTCCGGCCATTATCCCGGCTGTCATGGCTGGCAAGGCCAATATCGGCATCGCCGCGATGACCATCACCGAGGAGCGGAAAACCTCTGTGGATTTCTCCGATCCCTACTACAATGCCAAGCAGGTCTGCATTGTAAAGGTTGGGGGCAAAGTAGTTGATGAAGCTACGCTGAAGGATGCTCTCATCGGCGTGCAGGAAGGCACCACCGGCGACTACGCGGCGGAAGAAATTTCTGCCAACATCCAGCGCTATCCCAAGGCTTTGGACGCCGTAATGGAACTGGCCGGCGGCAAGCTGGATGCGGTGATCGTGGATGCACCTGTAGCCAGCAACATTATGGCTGCCCTTAACAACAAAGATCTGATCCTGCTGGAGGGCGTCGAGTTTGCCGATGAATTCTACGGCATTGCGGTGCCCAAGGGGAATCAGGAACTGCTGGATGCCATCAACGCCACCGTCAAGCGCATCCAGGAGGATGGCACCTTGGACGCTTTGATTGAAAAGTATTTCCCCAGCGTTGAGGCTCCCGCCGAGGCCGAGCCTACCGCGACTCCCGCAGCATAAGAACCCATAAGGTTTTAAGGGCAAGGGCAAGTGGAAACGCTTGCCCTTGCTTTTCTGTTATGGTACACTAAGCAATAGGAACTGGTGGAAAAGGGGAGAGGCCGTTGCTTTTGTTGCAGGCTCAAGCAGGTGCAAATTTATTTGAAACCTGGTGGCTGGCCATTAAGGACCGTGTGATGGCCGGTGATGCTACCTTCTGGGAGAACGTTTATAAGGAAATATATTTGAACCTTCTTTCCGAGGGGCGCTGGTTCAACTATTTGAAAGGCCTTGGGATTACCCTGGAGGTATCCTTTTTCGCTGCCCTGGTGGGGATCGTGTTGGGAACCATCCTTGCCTTTATGCGCCTTTCCAACGTGAAGGTGCTTGGCATCAATCCTTTAAGCAAATTGGCAGGGTGGTACATCGGCCTTATCCGCGGCACGCCGATGCTTTTGCAGGTATTGATTATCAATTTCGGAATCTTCGGCAGCATCATGATTGATAAGGTGATTGTGGGTGTAATCGCCTGCGGTTTGAACAGCGCCGCCTATGTGGCGGAAATCATCCGGGCCGGCATATTGTCGGTAGACAAGGGGCAGATGGAGGCGGGACGTTCACTCGGGCTGTCCGGCTTCAGCACCATGCGCCTGGTGATTGTTCCCCAGGCGGTGAAGACGGCCTTGCCGGCGCTGTGCAACGAATTCATTGTGCTCATAAAGGAAACCTCCATCCTTGCCTACATAGCCTTGGTTGATTTGACCAAAGCAGCGGACTATATCCGAAGCCGTACCTATTCCGCTTTCACCCCGTATCTTTTTTCCGGGGCACTGTATTTGCTGGTGACAACGCTGCTCACCAAAGGACTGGATAAATTGGAAAGGAGGCTGCGCCAAGGTGATAACCGTTAAAGGGCTTGAGAAGCATTTTGGGCAGCTTCATGTGCTGCGGGGCATCGACCAGCATATTGGAAAAGGGGAAAAGGTCGTAGTGATCGGGCCGTCGGGCAGCGGTAAATCCACCTTTTTGCGCTGCCTGAACCTATTGGAAAAACCAACGGGCGGGCATATTCTGTTTGAGGGGGTCGACATTACCGATCCCAAGAGCGATATCAACCGCCTGCGCCAGAAAATGGGCATGGTGTTCCAGCAGTTCAACCTGTTTCCGCATTTGAAGGTGATTGAGAATATAACCCTGGCGCCGGTACATTTAAAGCTGATGACGCCTGAGGCAGCGCGGGAAAAAGCAATGGCCTTGCTAAAGCGGGTGGGCTTGCCTGAAAAGGCGGAGGTTTACCCCAGGCAGCTGTCCGGTGGGCAGCAGCAGCGGATTGCCATCGTAAGGGCTTTGGCGATGAACCCCGATGTGATGCTTTTTGATGAGCCTACCAGCGCCCTTGACCCGGAAATGGTGGGCGAGGTACTGGATGTAATGAAGCAGCTTGCTTTGGAGGGTATGACTATGGTGGTGGTAACCCATGAAATGGGCTTTGCCCGGGAAGTGGGGGACCGGGTTCTGTTTATGGATGAAGGTGTTGTTTTGGAAGAGGGCAGCCCGGAACAGCTGTTTAATCAACCCCAGCAGCCCCGTACCCAGGACTTTTTGCGCAAAATCCTCAAATGAAAGGGGAATGCTGTTGTGGAGAACATCAGGCCGGGTGTATACCGCCACTTTAAGGGTAACCTGTACAGGGTTTTATATGTGGCCAGGCATTCCGAAACCCTGGAGGAAATGGTGGTCTATCAGGCCCTTTATGGGGAACGGGGTATCTGGGTGCGGCCCATCCATATGTGGAATGAAATGGTGGAGCGGGATGGGCAGACCGTCTCCAGGTTTTCCTGGGAAGGTGAATGATTGATTCTGCGCGGTTGTGCGCGTTAACCGCCATACGCCGTTAAATGTCTTCAAAACAGTTGCACATCTTGCGCTTTTGCGCGCTTTTTCGAGGCGGCAGGGCGCATTTCTATTTACAGTCGTCAAACGGCTATGGTATCATATGCAGGATATTAACGGAGCCGGAAGGGGTATGAAAAAATATGCAGGACGTAAAATTGCAGGAGAAACTGGCGAAAGTGAAGTGCTTTCTGTTGGACATGGATGGCACTTTTTATTTGGGAGACCGCATTTTGGACGGTTCTCTTTCTTTTTTGGAGGCTTGCCGGCGCACAGGTCGTCAGGTGCTGTTTTTGACCAACAATTCCTCCAGGTCTGCCAGCTATTATCAGGACAAGCTGCGCCGCATGGACGTGAAAGAACCCTTCCTGCGGGTGCTGACCTCCGGTCAGGCTGCGGCTCGCTATGTATTGGCTGCATACCCGGGAAAAAAGGCCTTCCTGCTGGGAAACGATATTCTCAAGCAGGAGCTTACACAAATGGGTCTTGAGATAGACAACGAGCATCCCGATTATGTTTTGATCGCTTACGATACAACCCTTGATTATCAGAAGATGACCAAGGTGTGCGATTTCGTCCGGGCGGGCCTTCCCTATATTGCCACGCATCCGGATTTCAACTGCCCCACGGAAACGGGCTTTGCCCCGGATATTGGCGCCATCATCGCCTTTATTGAGGCCAGCGCCGGCCGCCGTCCGGATATTATCTTAGGCAAGCCCTACCGTGGCATTGTGGATGAAGCATTGCATATCACAGGATTCCGGGCAGATGAACTGGCGATGGTGGGAGACAGGCTGTATACGGATATTGCCACCGGAGTCAATTTCGGCATGCTCAGCATTCTGGTCCTTTCTGGTGAAGCCTCGATGGAAGACCTGAAGACATCACCGGTGCAGCCCCACCTGATTTTCGACAGCTTGTGCGCCATGAACCCCTACTTGTAAAATACCCCTCATTCCCCTTTTCCATCTGAATGCGGATAAAAGCGGGGAAAACAATACATTTTGTAAAATATGCAAGTTTATTTGCGGGAGTGGCGTTATATGGGAGGAAATGAGATATACATTTCTACTTCTCATAGTAACTGAGGTGTCCTATGAAACGATTGGTTGTATGGGCAATGATTTGCGCACTGCTTCTTTCAGCGTTTTCCGGCCTGGCGGAAAGCAGCGTATCAGCCACACTGGCACCTGAAGGTGTGGTGACTGAAGTTGAGACCCTGAAATACGGAGACGAGGGGGAAGCGGTAGCGCAGCTACAATCGCGTCTGACCCAATTGTATTATTATACCGGGAACATCAGCGGGCGATACCGTGAGGGCACCCAGACAGCCATTAAAAGCTTCCAGAGCGATTTCGGCCTGGAAGCTACCGGCATAGCAGACCCCGAAACCCAGACGGCTTTATACGCGGCCCGGTACCGTCCCCTTGAAAAAGGCGACTCCGGAGAAGACGTCAAGGCGCTGCAAACCCGGTTGACTGAGCTTGGATATTACAACGGCAAACTCAGCGGCAACTACCTGGATGGTTCCTATTATGGCATATCCAACTTCCAGGAAAAGAATGGGCTGAAGGTTACAGGCAAAGCGGATGTGGAAACACAAGCGCATTTGTTTGATGAGGAACGGGCTTTGGCCAAGAAGCAGGCCACCCCGACGCCTACACCCCCTCCTACACCCACGCCCGGCCTTTTTGTTGGCGACGTAGTGGTGGAGGAAGGAACCGTGATTTCCACCCCTGCCCCCACGGCAAACGCTTTTACCAAAAAGCTTCAGCGCGGTTCAACAGGCGAAAAGGTGAAGCAACTCCAGGCGAGGCTTACAGATTTGGGCTTTTATGAAGGCCCGATTTCCGGAAATTTCTTGAGTAAGACGAAGGACGCCGTCACCAAATTTCAAAAACACAACGGTATTACGGCGGATGGCGTAGCCGGGGAAGCAACCTGGAACCTGATTTTCAACAGCAGTGAAGTTGTGCCTGCTTCCGCTACACCCAAGCCCACTCCGGTGCCCACCCCTGTTCCTTATGCCGTTACAGTGGATGTGAATAATCAGGTGGTAACCGTATACGGGCTTGATGAAAATAGTGCGTATACAAAGGTAGTGCGGCAGATGATTTGCTCCACCGGCACCCGTTCAAATCCCAGCGATGTAGGCGACTGGAAGTTGGATGGCCGCACGGCCCGCTGGGCTTACTTCCCCAAGTGGGGGTCACATGCCCAGTATTGGACCAGGATTAATAAGTACATTGCGTTTCATTCCGTGATATATAATTCGGTAAACTCAAGGGATTTGAGCGTGAAATCTTACAACGCGTTGGGGTCACGGGCGTCTCACGGCTGCATACGCCTTTTGGTGAGTGATGCCCAATGGGTTTATGAAAACATTGGAAAGGGCACGATTGTTACCATTACGGAAAAGCTTCCTTCTGATCCGGAATTGTGCCAGTCCTTGAAGCCTGCGGCGCTGGACAGAAGCGTGATGCTGCCCAAGGCAACCCCTGCGCCTACCCCTGCCCCCGTATATGATGCCGGCGCCATGCCGCCCATGCCCTTTAGGACACTGGATAAGGGAGACAATGGGGTGGATGTTTACTGGCTTCAGATGAAATTGAAGGAGCTGGGGTATTACACCGGAACCGTCACAGGCGGCTACTACGGCGGAACCCAGGCGGCTGTGAAAGCGTTCCAAAAGGCTAACGGCTTGAACGCGGACGGTGTGGCCGGAAACGCAACGCAAAGCAAGCTCTATGAAAGCTTGCTGGCAACACCCACCATTCAGCCGACATCAACCCCTGCGCCTACAGAAATTCCAACTGCAACTCCTTCCGTTCTTGATATGACGGTTGGATGAAAAATGCCCCGTAGCCAACGGGAAAAACCGGAGGCCGCGGGGCGTTTCTTATGAATGGGCATATTTAAAGCATACACATCTGCTGCGGCTGTTTTTCAAGCAGGACCCTGTTAATATCGGAAAAGCGATAGTAAAGGCCGTGATGGACGCACTCTTCCTTAAACAGGGCATATAACGCTTCAGCTCTTGGGCTGGTAACTACATACTTTAGCCCATAGGCTTTGGCATATTCATCCTTCAAACCCGGAAAATCACGGTCCAAGGCTTGATAAAAATATTCCCTGTTTCCGGTGCGCAGTGTCATGCCGAAGTGGCACACGATAAATTGCCCGCCGTTTTCTTTTGTCATTCGCACCAAGGACCGGATGTTGTCTTCTGTATCCGTTATAAATGGCAGCATGGGATTTAGCCACACGCCTGCAAAAATTCCCTTTTGCGCCAGGGAGGATAAGGCGCCGAAGCGCTGAGAGGATGGCGATACATTGGGTTCGATTTTGTGGCTCAGCGTATCGTCAGCGGCAGTAATCGAAAAGCATGCCCGCACCGGGGCAGCATTTTGTATTTGCAAAAGCAGATCCCCATCCCGGGCAGCCAGGGCGGATTTGGTAGTAAAGCCAACACCAAAGCCATATTGGCGCAGCAGCCTCAGCGCACCCCGGGTCACTTCCAACTCTTTTTCATAGGGGTTATATGGGTCGCTCATGGCCCCGGTTGATACCATCCCCGGTTTTTTCTTATGCTGCAGCTCCTCCCGTAAAAGGGAAAGGGCATTTTCCTTGACCCGCACATCGTCAAACCGGTCCAGCCTGTAGCATTCCGACCTGGAATCGCAATAGATACAGCCGTGGCTGCACCCGCGGTACAAATTCAGATTATAATTGCTGTAAAAGAAATCATCCGTCGGTGTCAAGGGTGTTAGAAGCTGCTTTGCCTGAACCGTTTCCATGAACCTTCCCCCTCCGGGAAAGTATAGAACGTACGTTCGTAAAAGTCAATCCAAAAGGGAAAAGGAAAAAGCCCGGGCCAAGTGTTGATTATTCCCAGGGAATCAGCGTATAATAACAAAGCGGCGGACCGCATCAAGGATCAAACGGATAGGTGTGTGGTTATGCAAACACCCCATATACGGGATTATCAGGGTAAGCATGTGCATATGATTGGCATTGGTGGCTCCAGTATGTCGGGGCTTTCTCAAATGCTGATGGAGAAGGGCTACAGGGTTTCCGGCTCGGATAATGCCCAAAGCCACGCGGTTGAAAAACTGCAGACTATGGGTATCCCTGTTACAGTAGGCCACAAGGCTGAAAACGTCCACGGCGCCGATCTGGTGGTGTACTCTGCTGCCATTTTGACGGATAATCCGGAGCGCCGGGAAGTTGAACGCCTCCATATCCCCAACATGGAGCGGGCGGTATTGCTTGGCCAATTAATGGAAGGGTATCCCACGGCGGTAGGTATTTGCGGAACCCATGGAAAAACCACCACAACCGCCATGCTGTCCCAGGTGCTGATGGAGGGAGGGCAGGACCCTACCATTCATATTGGCGGCAGGCTGGACGCGGTGGGGGGCAGCACCCGCATTGGTTCGGGCGATGCATTTGTGGCGGAGGCTTGCGAGTTTAATGGCAGCTTCCTGCACATGCGGCCTACTTTGGCGGTGGTTTTAAACATCGAAGAGGATCATCTTGACTACTACAAGGATATTGAGGATATTCAAAAGGCTTTCGGAAAGTTTCTCGATCTATTGCCGCCCCAGGGCTTGGCGATAGGCTGCGGGGACGACCCACGGGTTGTTTCTCTTTTTGAAAACCTTCCCCGAAAATCGGAAACCTTTGGCTTTGGTTCGCAAAACGATTGGCAGCCGGCGGAGCTTGCTTATGACGAGCGGGGCCGGGCGACCTTTATCGCTACCCGAAAGGGCGAAGCTGTTTGCCAGGTGAAAATGTCTGTGCCTGGGTTTTTCAATGTGTTGAATGCCTTGGCTACCCTTTGCGCCGCCTATCATATGGGTGCGGATATGGATCGGGCTGCCCAGTCCCTGCATCGGTTTGCCGGTGCACACCGGCGGTTTGAATTGACTGGGGTCGTGCAAGGGGTTAAACTGTATCATGATTACGGGCACAATCCTACCGAAATGCGCAATGTGCTGTCTGTGGCCAAGATGCAGCCCCACAACAGGCTGTGGGCGGTGATGCAGCCACATACCTACAGCCGTGTGAAGCAGTTGTTTGACGATTACCTGATATGTACCAAGGAGGCGGATATCACCCTGGTCACTGATATTTACGCCGCCAGGGAAAAAGATCCTGGGGACATTCATGCTTCCATGATTGTGGAGGGCATGCGGAAAAATGGGGTTGACGCCTATTTGACCCCGACCTTTGATGATACGGAAGCCTATTTGCGGGCTTATTGGCAGCCTGGTGATTTGGTGATTACCATGGGCTGCGGAAATATCAATCTGTTGAACGAACAGATTGAGCAAAACGAGCGAAAAGCTGAAAAAAAGGCTAAATCCTAATCCCAGAAGATAGAGCTTGCATTTTCCGTCTCCTCCGAAGGCAGTAAGCCTTCGGAGGTGCTTTTTTTCGAGCCGTCTGCGCCAAACAAAAAGCCGAACATATCCTGCAAAATGCTGCCGGTGGAAGGCACGGTGGCCTGGGCTACCTGAACACTTTGTACACCTTCCAGCAGTATGCCGTTTTGCAATAGCTCCGCATGCACCGGAATCACCCGGTAGGTATAGACAACCCCTGGCACCGCTTTGGTATCGGCATAATACAGCGTTTCGCCTACGGATCCCCACAATTCGGTTAATATGAAGGATTCCCCAATGGCATCCCGCTGCACACGGTAGATGGCATTATCCGCAGGCTGAATGACCAAAAGAGGATTGCCGTTCTCGTTGTGGGAAACATAAAAGCTGTTGGGCGTGCGGGGCGCATTCCAGATATCGCTTCTTTTGGTGGGATGGTTGGAAGCGGTAAATACCTCCATATACCTGTATTTTTCAGGCGTTACATCGACTGCCAGCATGGATTCTCCCCGCCATTCGACAGACTTTTTGTCCAATTCCAGGGAGATGATGCCGCCGGGTTTTTGAAACTGGGGTTTGGATCTGCCCTGATACACCGCGCGGAAGAAGTTACGCGCCAGCGCCGCTGTGTTATCACCGCCTGAGATGCCGCCAGACAGGCGGTGGCTGCTGTCCGGGTTATCAAAGCCCATCCACGTGGCTGTTGATATTTCGCTGTTATAGGCGGCCATCCAGATATCCCGGTTGCCGCCCTGCTGCATGTTTACCGTGCCCGTCTTGCCGGCTGTGGGTGTGCCTGCGGCGGCCATCTTGGCGCCGGTGCCTGATGCGGTGACGGATTGCAGAAGATTGGTCATCAGGTAAGCCGTCTGCACGGAAAGCACCCGCTGGGGATTGCTTTGGTGCTGATAGATGACTTTGCCCTGATTGTCGGTGATCCTTTCAATAAAGTATGGAGAATTGAAAACCCCGCCGTTTGCAAAGGGGGCGTATGCTGCGGCAAGCTGTACTGGAGACACTCCGTATGTCATGGAGCCGAGGGCCAGGGAAAGGTTCCAATCCCGGTCATCCAGGGGAATGCCCGTTTTCTGCAAATAATCCCGGGAGGCTGCTACACCGATTTGGTTTAGCAGCGATACCGCCGAAACGTTCAGGCTATACATTAAGGCTGTACGGACGGTGACGTTGCCATAATATGCGTCACCGCTGTTGCGGGGCTTGTAGCCTTTGAAATTGGTGGGTTCATCTTTTAATACGCTGGCTGTTGTATAGCCGTATTGTTCCAGCGCGGGTGCATAAACTGCCAGCGGCTTCAAAGCAGAACCGGGCTGGCGCCGCAATTGGGTGGCCCGGTTGAGCCCCCTGCGCACTGTGTACTCCCGCCCGCCCACAATGGCCCGCACCGCCCCGTTTGTCACATCCACACAGGCCATGGCGCTTTGCGCCTTGGTTCCATCGGATGCGTTGGCAGGAAATACATCTGTTTTGTACTGGGCTTCGGCAGTCTGCTGAAGCGAGGGGTTCAGCACGGTATCAATGCGGTAGCCGCTGCCCAGAACCGACTCCGCAGATATATCCAGCAGGTCTTCCGCTTCATCCAAAACCGCGTCCACATACCAGCCGTAGGCAGTGGTAATAGGCTCGCTTTGGGCGATTTTTATTTCTTCATTGAGGGCAGCCTGCTGGGCACTTGTGTCAATCATACCCTCCGATTGCATGGTATTGATAATATAATCTCTCCGGTCCTTGTTGTTTTGCGGGTTCTGTATGGGAGAGTAGGCTGAAGGAGCCTTGATGATGGCTGCCAGGCAGGCCGCCTGTGCCACGGTTAGGTCTTTTACATCCTTATCAAAATAGGTCTTGCTGGCAGCCTGGATGCCATATGCGCCATTGCCAAAATAGATATAATTCAAATACATCTCCAATATCTGATCTTTCGAATACCGCTGCTCCAGCTGAAGGGCCAGATAGACTTCCTCCAGCTTTCTCGCAATGGTTTTTTTGGAGCTTAAATGGCTCAGCTTAATCAACTGCTGGGTTATGGTGCTGAACCCTTCGGAAAAACTCCTGGTGCGCAGGTTTGCCCTGACTGCGCCGAAAAAGCGGACAGGGTCCACACCGAAATGGCTGTAGAAACGCAGGTCCTCCGCCGCCAGGAACGCCTGCCTGACCATAACCGGCACATCATTAAGAGGGACGACTGTGCGGTTTTCCCTGCCTTGAATGACGGTGACAAAATCTCCGTTGGCATCGTAAATGCTTCCCGTTTGCTGCAGGGAGACAATCTTGTTTATATCCAGAGTCTGCCAATGTATAACGTCAAAATAGAAAAAGCCAAAAACCAGCGTGCCTACAAACAGCCCGGTCAAAGAGAGCAAAATCCAGCGAAGGACATGTCGCTTCTTTTTTTCTTCCCGCTTGTGTTCCATTTCACCTGGCTTCGGATGCTTTTCCTTTTTGAAAAACTTCTTTTTGGTACCGGCAGGCACAACGGGGGGCGGAAGCGGCATTTCATCTTTCTTTTCTGGTTTTGCCTCCGCATGAACAGTTTTTTGTTCTTTTATCTCAGGAAACGTATCCTTTTGAGGAAGCGCAGCCTCTTTCGGAGCGGATTTTTTTCCGGCCCCGGCAGGCCTTTTTTTCTTTTCTTCTTCTTTCACCGGAAAAGCCGCCTTTCCAATGCAGATTCCTTTGCATATCCTCTCCAATATCAAGACAAAACACACTGGAAAATCAACGCCAGAAAGTACCGTTTACATATGTAACTCCATTTTGTATACTAATGTCTGTCTATAAGGGACAAATAGTTGAGGTGAAAATTGTGAAAAATAGAAATTTATTGTCGGTCTTGTTATTTCTGGCCATTATCTCCTGCACTGTCGGGCTGTTTGCTTCAGAAAAGCTGAAAAGGCCGGTGGAAATTTCATACCCGGCTTTTTTGCAAGAAGTAGATGAAGGCAATGTGCGCAGTGTGACGCTGGCGGATGCACCGTCTTTGCAGGCGGAGTTTCAGGACGGCACGTTGTTCAGCGTACCCAATCCCCGGGATGAGGATCTGAAAAGCACCCTGCTTATGGCCGGGGTTTCAGTGAAAGAATCCAGCGCGGGTCAGTTGGGCGTGCTGCTGGGCGTAGGACTTATGCTTTTGATCTTTGGCCTTCTTCTTCGCGGAAGAATGAAAGGGGCTACGGGTCTGGCCAAGTACGCCAACATTGAGGAAAGCAAGGAGATTCCATCCGTCACATTCGATCACGTAGCCGCCAACGAAGAAGCGCTGCGCAGCATGCGCGACCTTGTAGACTTCATTCAAAAGCCTGAATTTTTTGCCAAGTATGGTGCGAGAATTCCCCGGGGCGTGCTTTTGTACGGACCTCCGGGTACCGGAAAAACCCTGATGGCCAGGGCTTTGGCAGGAGAAGCCAAGGTGCCCTTTTTTGCCGTAAGCGGTGCGGATTTTGTTCAGGTCTATGTGGGCGTCGGCGCCAGCCGTATCCGCACACTATTCCAAAAGGCAAGAAAAGCGGGCCGTGGGGTAATTTTTATTGATGAGATTGATGCAATTGGGAAGAAACGGGATAATGCAAACGATGAGCGGGAACAGACGCTGAACGCTTTGCTTACGGAAATGTCGGGCTTTTCCGAAAAGGAAGGCATTGTGGTCTTGGCCGCTACCAACAGGCCAGATACCCTGGACGAAGCGCTATTGCGTGCGGGCCGTTTTGACAGGCAGATTGAGGTTCCTCTTCCTGGTCTTTCCGAACGGCTGCAAATCCTGCAGGTGCATGCCAAGGGCAAGCCTTTTTCCAAGGATGTATCCTTTCAGGATATCGCTGCCCAAACGGCCATGTTTTCCGGAGCCCGACTGGAGAGTGTACTGAACGAAGCCGCCATCCGCGCCGCCAGAAGGCAGGCCTGCGCCATTGCAAGGGATGACATTGATTCGGCCTTTCACGCTGCATTGGTTGGAGAAGAAAAGAACCTGGAAGGCCGCATGGATCATGAACGAAAGATTACTGCCGTGCATGAGGCAGGCCATGCTTTGACCACTTTGCTGCTTTTGCCAGACAGCCGTCTGGACAGGGTTTCCATCATTCCATCTACCCGCGGCGCTGCAGGATACAGTATGTCCATTGCGCCGGAGAAGCTGTTCCATACCCGGCAGGAGCTGATTTATCACATGGCCGTGGCGCTGGCAGGTCGGGCGGCGGAAGAAATCGCCTTTGGCCCGTCTCAGGTAACTACCGGGGCAGCCAACGATCTTCAAAAAGCAGCGGATATTGCCGGGCGCATGGCCGGTGAATGGGGCATGGGCCCCGATGACGCCAACCCCTTCGAGGTGCTCCTGGCAGGTGAATCGGAGCGGCAAAAGGGCGTGCTGGCCTTGATGGAACAGGCGTATATCCTGGCAATGGATATTCTGCGCTCCCATGAAAAACAATGGAATGCATTATGGGAGACGCTCATGCAAAAAGAAGCCCTTTCCGGTGAGGAAGCAAAAGCCTGTATGGGTCTCTTATAAGAAAGGCGGTATTCCGCTGTAAAGTAACTTGGGGCTGGTCAAAGCGGCGGGAATAGGTTATAATCATACATTAGATAAAAGGTGCAAAGGGGGACCTATTGTTGCATCAAAAGCGTTTTTGCTTATTTCTGGCGATTGCCCTTGCATTATGCGCCCTGCCAAGCTTTGCAAAGCAGGCGTCTGCACAGGAGAAAAACTTTGTTATGGCCGGGTATGATGGCGACAGCATGCAGCATGATTGGACGACCAACCTGTTTTTTCAGCGCATGCAAGAGGAAACCGGCGTCTCTTTCTCCTTTCAGCAGTTTACGGAATATGAGGCTTGGACTGCGCAGAAGGAAAAGTATTTAACCGGGGGCGATCTGCCGGATGTTTTGTTCAAGGCAGAATTGACGTCTTTGGAAACACTAACCTTATATGAAAATGGAAAACTGATCGATGTGGCGCCCCTCCTGGAGGAGTATGCGCCACATTTGTATGCCCTTCTTGAAGAGAATCCGTCCTGGCGGAAAGCCATTACCCTGCCGGATGGGGCAATTGCAGCGCTCCCGGCCATTAATTTGATCCGCGCGCAAAATGCCATGTGGATCAATCAAACCTGGCTGGAAAATTTAAAATTGGATCTGCCTACGGACGCCGCTTCTTTTAAGGCAGTGCTGAAAGCTTTTAAAACCCAGGACCCCAACCGCAACGGCAAGAAGGATGAAATCCCCTTGGCCTTTTTGGGCTCCTGGGATTTGAAATATCTGGCCCATGCATATGGGCTCGTCGCAAACGACTACAATATCTATGCAGATGCAAGCGGCAAGGTACAATTCATGCCTGCCTCCGATACCTTCCGGGAGTTTCTTCTCTGGGTGAGCGGTTTGTATGACGAAGGACTGCTGGACCAAAGCGGATTTACCACGGCAGATACGTTGCGCACCATTACCGATGAAAAAGCAGCTGCGATATACGGTATCGTAATGGGCCCCACGCCTACGGTGTTTCTGCCTGCTGCCCAAGGGGAGCAATATGTTCTTCTGCAGCCCCTTGTGTATGGCGGAAAACAGATTTACCGTGACTTTGTCGGCCCTGTAACCCGGGGCACTTTTGCCATCACCAGCGCTTGTCAGGACCCCGCCGCGCTTCTTTCCTGGGTGGACAAGCTTTATACAGAGGAAGGGGCACGGCTGGCATTGGCCGGCAAGGAAGGCGTGGAATATGCCTTTGACGAAAGCGGAAATTGGTCTTGGCTGGGAAACCAGCAAACACTTGCCGATGTAGTGAAAAATGTAACCATTTGTGACAGCGGGTCCATTCCTTGGTACAATCCGGTGGATTTTCAGCTTCAATATGCGCAGGAAGCCCCTGCACAGGTTGTTGCGAATATGAAACGGCTTGGGGAGATCGCAGTTCTGCCGTACCCGGTCGTTACTTTGACCGCAGACCAAGAGGCACAAATCGCCCCCCTGCAAAGTGAGATCGGGCGGTATGTAGATGAAAGCATTGCCCGGTTTGTTCTTGGCGAAGTTCCCCTGAACGATGAAACATGGCAGACTTACAAAGAAATGTTGGACGAAATGGGACTGAAGGGCTTTGTTGATTTCTGGCAGGATGTGCTGAATGCGTATAGCAAATAGCTGATGAGGTATACCTAAATTTCACTAGCGGATGAAGAGGTGCAGGCATGAGCCAATATGCAAACATGATCCGGTCGTTAAAATCTCCACAGGTCATGGCCAGACTCACTCATCTATATGGCCGGCAAAACGGTATGTTGGTGGCCCAAACGGGAAGGTACACCAGGCTCCTGAAAAAGCACGAGGAGCTATATGGGATGCCTATGGGCCGAATTCAACTGATCAGCGCGCCGGGGCGCACGGAGCTGTCTGGCAACCATACGGACCACAACAGGGGAAAGGTCCTGGCTGCTGCGGTGAATCTGGATACGGTCGCGGTAGTTTCCCCCCGGCAGGACCTTCTGATGCGGCTTTGCAGCGATGGGTATCCCCCTATTGAACTTACATTGGATCAGTTGTCGCCTATACCGGAGGAGGCTGGGAAGACCTCTGCCTTGATTCGCGGTGTGGCTGCCCGGATGCAGGAGCTTAATTATCCTATCGGAGGCTTTGACGCGGCGGTAACATCCAATGTGCTTTCCGGCAGCGGTTTAAGTTCCTCCGCTGCATTTGAAGTGCTGATTTGTGCCATCTTTGACGGCCTTTATGGCAATTGGCAGGTGTCCCCCAAGGTTCGGGCACAGATTGCCCAGTATGCGGAAAATATGTATTTCGGCAAGCCCTGCGGGTTGATGGATCAGATGGCCAGCTCTGTGGGCGGTCTTGTGGCCATCGACTTTAAAAAGGACGATCCGGATGTCAAGCCTTTGAATTATGACTTTGCCCAGAAGGGGTATGCCGTTGTGGTGGTCAATACCGGCGGCAGCCACGATGACCTGACCGCGGATTATGCGGCTATCCCGGCTGAAATGAAGCAGGTGGCCGCCTATTTCGGGGAAGAGGTTTTAAGAAAGGTCCGCCCGGAACAATTGTATCAGGAAATGGCCGGCCTTCGCAAAAAGGTGTCTGACCGGGCTTTGCTTCGGGCTATACACTACTTCAATGAAAACCGCCGTGTGGCCGATCAGGTAGCCGCGCTGGAACAGGATGACCTGAATGCTTTCTTCCAGTATGTCATCGATTCGGGCCATTCCAGCTTCATGTATCTGCAAAATGTGATGGCCAGGCATGAAGAGCAGCAATTGTCCCTGGCGCTAGCGCTGGCCGAAAGCCAGCTGCGCGGCAAAGGAGCATGGCGCGTGCATGGCGGCGGCTTTGCGGGTACAACGCTGAATTTTGTGCCTCAGGCCCAGGTTCCATCCTTTATCGAGCAGATGGAAGCCGCTTTTGGCCCTCGTTCCTGCCTGACACTCGATATCCGCCCGGAAGGTGCGGCACGGATTGATTGGATGGAAGGAATCAACCGTTGACAAATTGCATTTTCCTTGATATCATACGCATTGGAATCCCACAATCGCATAGCACTTGAAGCTTCTTCGGGGCAGGGTGAAATTCCCTACCGGCGGTACAGCCCGCGAACTGCACAACAACCTTGTGCAGCCGATCTGGTGAAATTCCAGAGCCGACAGTAAAGTCTGGATGGTAGAAGAACGTTTTTGAAAGTATGTTTTCGCCCCTGAACAGCTTTTGGGCTTCAGGGGCGTGCATATTTTAGGAGGCATTGCGATGGAAAACAAATCCCTTTTCACAACCGCCAAACTCACAAGGATTGCCATGCTTGCTGCCATTGGATCGGTTCTATTTCTCATTGAAATACCCATCGTGGCGTTTTACAAGCTGGATGTGAGCAATCTGCCGGTGCTGCTGGGCAGCTTCTCCATGGGCCCGATGGCCGGCCTGATGATCCTGCTGATTAAGAGCCTGGTTGGCCTGACCCATTCCACCAGCGGCGGCGTAGGCGAACTGGCAGACTTCATTCTCGGCGCGGTCTTGATGCTGCCTGCGGTTCTTCTCTATCAGCGCCATAAGACAAGAAAAAGCGCCCTGATCGGGATGGGCATCGGCACGGTCTGCATGATGATCGCCGGCGTGCTTTTGAATGTTTATCTGCTGATTCCCTTTTATGTGACGGTAATGCATTTCCCCATGGAAGCAATCATCGGCATGGGCACACAGGTGATCCCCAGCATTGATACGCTGTGGGAAATGATGCTGCTAATTACCGCTCCCTTTAACCTGCTCAAGGGGTTGGTGCTCAGCCTGCTCACCTTCGTTTTATACAAGCACTTATCTCCTCTGCTTCATGGCCGGGGAAGGGTGCGCCGCTAAGCACTTACAAAGGAGGCACTCCTTTTGTGGTTTTCATCCATATCCGCCGCACAAACCCGTTCCTTGGGCGCAGCGCTTGCCAAAGTGCTGCGCCCGGGGGACGTTTTACTTTTGTATGGAGAAATGGGCGCCGGAAAAAGTGAATTCACCCGTGGAATTGCAAGGGGGCTGGGGATTGACGGACCTATTGCCAGCCCAACCTTCACCATATTGCAAGTCTATACCGACGGCAGCATACCTTTGTACCATTTTGACTGGTATCGCCTGGAATCAGCTCAGGAGCTTTACGACATGGGCATGGAAGAATACCTGGGCGGGGACGGCGTGGCCGTGGTGGAATGGCCGGAGCGGGTTTTTGAGGCGATTCCGGTATCTTATTTGAAAATTTCATTGTCGCCCGGAGCTGCGGAAGGGGAAAGGTATTTGGAAATCACTCCGGTTGGCGACTTTAGGGAAATAAAGATGGAGGATGCCCTTTCATGAATATTCTGGCGCTTGATACCTCCGGCCCTGTTTGCGGAGTGGCAATTACACGTGATGGCGGCGTGGTTTACGAGGCTGCCGCAGTCAATAAGCTTACGCATTCCGTAAACCTTTTGCCCATGGTGGAGGAGGGATGCATCCGCGCCGGGCTGACCCTTTCACAAATGGACCGGTTGGCTGTGGTGGCCGGACCCGGCTCATTCACCGGGGTGCGCATCGGTATCAGCACGGTAAAAGCGCTGGCGCATGGATCGGAAAAGCCCTGCGTTGCCATTGATGCCCTGGAAGCTATGGCGGCGGGCATTCCAGCTTTTAACGGCGTGTTGTGCCCCATTCAGGATGCCCGTGCGGGCCAGGTGTACGGCGCGGCTTTTCGGGCAGGCATGCCGCCCCAAAGGTTGATGGAAGATGAACCCTTGAAAATTGAGCAATACATAGAAAAAATACGCCCCATGGGAGAGGCGTTTCTTTTCCTGGGGGATGGGGTAGTGGTACACCGGGTGGTTATTTCCAGCCTGTTAGGGGAAAAGGCTTTGTTTGCACCGGCCCATTGCAGCTATTTGCGTCCATCTTCAGCGGCATTGCTGGCCCAATGCTATCAGGATAAAACGGTGGACTATTTGGAACTGGCGCCTTATTACCTAAGGGCTCCGCAAGCGGAGCGCTTGCGCCTTTCAAAGGAGGCAGCCCATGGGTGAGGATAAAGTGCAGGTGCGGCGGATGACCCTTTCCGATGTGGAGGCTGTTCATCGCATTGAGGAAGATACCTTTGCCATGCCCTGGAGCCGTGAATCCTTTGTGAACGAATTGACCGAGACGAAATGCGCCCGTTACCTGGTGGTCCAGGAGGGCGAAGAAGTCGTGGCTTATGCCGGAGCCTGGCTGGTTCTGGAGGAAGGCCATATTACCAATATTGCCGTTCGCCGGGATAAAAGGGGCAAGGGATACGGGAGATTGGTGACAAAGGCCCTTTTGCAGTATGGTGCCAACCTGGGTGCGGAATATATGACGCTGGAGGTTCGCCGCTCCAACCTGGTAGCCCAAAGCCTGTACAAGAGCCTGGGCTTTGTGCCGGTAGGCTTTCGGAAACGGTATTATGAAGATAATGGGGAAGACGCACTTTTAATGGTTTGCGAGACGCTTCCCCCGGCGGACCCGGATTTCAGGGAAAGTGAGACAATCACCGAGTAGCGGGGCGTTACACGCTGTCATACCGATAAAATTCGCATTCCAGCCGGCCGTTGTACAGCCGGTATTTTTTTTCCGCCCGGCGGCCAAAATGCCTTTCAAACCCGGGATGGCTGCTGATGACACCCATGGAAAAGCCAGGATGGCGATTTAGCAATAGGCGAAATTGTGCGTACAGTGCTTCGCTGCTTTTGCGGTCGCCAAGGCGCTCTCCATAAGGGGGATTGGCGATGAAAAAACCGCTTTGCGCTGTTAGCTGCAGCTCCCGCAGGTCCTTTTCAAGTACTTCTATACGTCCGCCCATCTCTGCCTGTACGATGTGCTTTTTACAAAGGGCCAGGGCTTGCGGGTCAATATCGCTGCCGGAAATGTTTTCAATCTTTCCGGGATCGTAAACGGCTTCCGCCTCTTTCCGGATGTCCTGAAGCTCCTGTGCAGGAAAGAAGCTCCACTTTTCGCAGGCAAACTCTCTTTTCAGCCCCGGTGCCCGGTGGCTTTGGATCATGGCTGCTTCAATCAGCAAGGTCCCTGTTCCGCAGCAGGGATCGTGCAGCGGTTGACCCGGCTGCCAGCCGGACAGGCGCAAAAGAGCGGCGGCCAGCGTTTCCCGAAGGGGCGCCTCCCCATTCCAGGTGCGGTAGCCCCGACGGTTGAGGGCTGTGCCGCTTAAGTCCAGGGTAATACGGGCTATATTTTCATGAATACTTACATCTATTGGATACGTGGCGCCGGATTCCTGAAACCAATTTGTTTTGTAATGGTTTTTCAGTCGTTCCACAATGGCCTTTTTCGTTATGGCCTGGCAGTCGCTGACGCTCATCAATTGGCTGCGGGCACATTTGCCGCTCACGGGAAAGCAGGCATCCTTAGGCAGAAAATCTTCCCAAGGAATTCTCTTTACGGCCTGGAACAATTCCTCGAAGGTTAAAACCTTGGTGGAAGACAAGTTGAGAAGCACCCGATCTGCGCAGCGAAGCCACATCATGGCATAAAAAGCCTTTGCGGGGGTGGCGATAAAGCGTACGCCGCCCAATTCCGCCTTTGCATCCCGAAAGCCCAGGGCTTTCAGCTCTTTACCCACTACGCCCTCCAGCCCGAATGCGGCGGTGGCAATCCACTCCAGATTGTTCCAATTGGTCATAGGACATCTCCTTTACCAGGGCGTGTCCCTAGAGCAGTTTTACCGTCTGGCGGACGCTTGTTTTCGCTCAACTGTGTTGCTGGGCTTCGAAATAGCGCTGCTATCACTTCGAACCTGAGCCTTGTTGAGCGAAAAAACCGCTTGCCATCTTTCAAAAACTGCTTTTCGTACACACCCTAAGCCGCTTCATTATACGGGGGCGGCGCGGGAAAGTCAACGCGCTGAAAAATCCTTTTCATTTTTTGCTGTGGCGTGTACAATAGTAGGGATAAGATGGTTGACAGGAGGAGGAGAAAAGATGAAACGTGTGTATTTAACGGTGCTGGACGGTGTGGGCGTAGGCTATCTGCCCGACGCTGATAAATATGGGGATGTGGGCGCCAATACCTTGGCCCATGTGGTGGCTGCTGCTAAGCCGGAGCTTAAAAACATGGCTCGCATGGGTTTGGGCCATATCGACAGTGCAGGGTATCCAAAAGAGGCTGATGCCAAAGGAGCCTTTGGCAAGGCGCTGGAAAAATCCCCTGGCAAGGATACCACCACCGGTCATTGGGAAATGGCGGGCCTTAAGCTCAATAAGCCCTTTCCCACCTATCCCAAGGGTTTTCCACAAGATGTGATTGGCGCTTTTGAAAAGGCCATCGGTACAAAAACCCTGGGCAATTATGCATCTTCCGGCACGGTGATACTGGATGAGCTGGGCGCAGAACATCTTCGAACAGGTTATCCTATCGTATATACATCCGCCGACAGCGTGTTCCAGATTGCCTGCCATGAATCGCTGTTTACGACGGAAAAGCTGTATGAAATATGCGAGACAGCCCGCCGTATCCTGACCGGCGAGCATGCGGTGGGCAGAGTCATTGCCAGGCCCTTTACCGGAGAGCCTGGTGCATTTGTACGCACGCCCCGGCGCAAGGACTTTTCATTGGAGCCCATAGGGGAAACGCTGTTGGATCTCATGTCAAAAAATGGCCTGGAGGTCATGGGCGTGGGCAAAATTGAGGATATCTTTTTCCATCGCGGCCTAACGCGCAGCAATCATGCTGCCGGCAACCCCGCCTGTATTGATGCCCTCATCAAGTACATGCAGGAAGATTTTAAAGGCTTGGTGTTTACAAATCTGGTAGATACGGACATGGTCTACGGCCACCGCAACGACCCCAAGGGCTACGCCGAAGCCCTTTGCTATTTTGACCAAAAGCTGCCTGAAATGCAAAAGCTGATGGGAAAGGACGACCTGATGATCATCACCGCCGATCATGGGGTAGACCCCACCTTCCCCGGCACGGACCATACTAGGGAGCATGCGCCCATTCTTTGCTGGTATCCCGGCATGAATAAGCTTGTGGATTTAGGCGTTCGGGATACCTTTGCGGATATCGCGGCCACCATCGCCCATGCCTTTGGGCTCAAAGAGCGGTTTGACGCCACGTCCTTCTTGAACGATATCCTGTAAGCGGAGGCAGTATGGAAACAATACTAAATGCGGCAAAAGCCATTGAAATGCAATGCGGCAAAGCGGATATCGGCATCATTCTGGGCAGCGGCCTGGGAGATTATGCCCAATCGCTTCAAGACAGGCAATGGATAAACTACAGCGATATACCGGGTTTTCCCGCCTCCACAGTCCCAGGACATGCAGGAATATGGCATGCGGGGCAGCTTTTCGGGAAACGGGTTTATATGATGCAGGGGCGCTTTCATGCCTATGAAGGGTATGATCTGAAGGATGTAACCCTGCCGGTGCGCGTCATGGCGCTGCTGGGAGTGAAGACGTTGATTGTTACCAATGCGGCAGGGGGCGTCAATCTTTCCTTTCAACCGGGCGATTTGATGCAGATCACCGACTTTATCAATATGACGGGGCTCAATCCCCTCAAAGGGCCGAACCTGCAGGAGTTTGGCCCCAGGTTCCCCGATATGAGCCGGGCTTATGACAGGGAATTGGGGTCACTCCTTCAAAAAAAGGCGGAGGAACTGGGAATTCGGCTGCAGCAGGGCGTGTATTGCTGGATGCCCGGCCCATGCTATGAAACACCGGCGGAAATCCGCATGGCAAGAATTATCGGCGCCGATGCCGTTGGTATGTCCACCGTGCCGGAAACGATTGTGGCCAACCATTGCGGCATGCGGGTTGTGGGCATCAGCTGTATCACCAACATGGCTGCGGGCATATTGGACCAGCCCTTAAGCCATGAGGAGGTCGTGGAAACAGGGGCACGGGCGAAGGATGGTTTCCAGGCGTTGCTGAACGACTTCATACGGGATATTTGAAACACAAATAGACAAAGGCGCTGGAATAGTGAAAACTATCCGGCGCTTCTTTACATTACCAATACTTTTTCTTTTTAAAATAACGCAGGCTGAAAACCACAATGAGGATGCAGATCAGCACAAGAATGGGGTAGCTATAGGGCCATTGCAGTTCAGGCATATAGGAAAAGTTCATGCCATACCAGCCGGTAATCAACGTGAGGGGCAAAAAGATGGAGGTTACTACAGTGAGCGTTTTCATGACCTTGTTTTGCCTGATATCCACCTGGGCCTGAAACATCTCCCTCAGCTGGATCGAATATTCCCTTAGCGACTGGGTGTAGTTCTGCAGCCGTATGGCCCTGTCTATCACCAGCCTGAACAAATTCGATGTGCCATCATGAAAGATGCCGTTTGGGTTTTGTAAAAATGCCTGGCCAACGTCCACCCATTGGGCATAATATGTATGCCACGCCAGCAGCTCTTTGCGAAGCGCCATCATTTTGTGGTGAAAGAATTCCAGCGATCCCCCCAGCAGCATTTCCTCTGCCTTGGCAAAATAATTTTCCAGCTGGCTTAAGTACATGAGGTCGTTTTCAAGAAGGTCCTCCAAAAAAGCATAGAAAAAATAGTCCGGCGCGGGGTCGAAAAAAGACCGAGCCGAAAGCCTTTCCAATACTGGTGAAATGATTTGCTCATTATCCACAAATATAAATTTTCCTTTTTTCATGAGAAAGGCAAAGGACTTGAACTGCCCTGCCGAATGTTTTTTTGGTATGTAAAACGTGCCGCATATCCAATATTTGCGGACCTCCACTTTGCAAAAGCGAATGTTGTCAATAACCCTCAGCAAGTCATCCCCGATGCCAAGGACTTCCTTATTATTTGAAAGCTCATCAAGCGTGAGAACTGCAATCCGCTGCTCTTCCCGGGCGAAAGCTGCACAGTCCATTTTGGGGCAGAATGTCAATTGTGTGCCGATTTGATAATAAGCTGCCATATTTTTCTCTTCTTTCTGGTAAACAAAGGAAACTAAATCCATTCTATTGTAGCATAATCATGCACCTGTGGAAAGGATTCATTCCCGGGTCACTTGAAAATGTTCAGCATTTCAAAATCACCAAAACCTTCCATGCCTTATTCCTGACTCAAGTGGATATGCTATTCCCGCATGCTAACGGAAAAGGAAGGGAAAAAGATATGTCAAAATGCTTGAGAGGAATATTGGCCCTTATGGCCTTACTGCTTGTTATTCCGGCGGCGGGTGCGGCACCCCTGGAAACAGGTGAACCGGTCAGCCTTACATCGCCCAGCGCTGTATTGGCTGAAACAAGCACCGGGACCATTATCTTTGAAAAAAACGCCGATGAAAAGCGGCAGGTCGCCTCTGTAACCAAATTGATGACGGCGCTGCTCCTCTTGGAGGAACTGGACAGCGGCGCAATTACACTGAAGGATCAAGTAACGGTTTCCAAAAAAGCTGCGTCCATGCAGGGAAGTCAGGCACTTTTGGATGCAGGGGCCGTTTATTCATTGGAGGAATTGCTCAAGTGCACCGTCATGGCCAGCGCCAACGATGCAGCGGTGGCATTGGCTGAGTATGTCTCCGGAACGGAAGAAATATTTGTAACGCGGATGAACGAGCGGGCGGCCGAATTGGGCATGGAAAACACCGTGTACATGAACTGCACAGGCTTGCCTGCCGACGGGCAGTATACAACTGCCAGGGATGTGGTGACTGTTTCCTGCGAGGTGAGCCGCCATCCACAATATCATCAATACGCCAGCATTTGGATCGATACTTTAAAGCATCCCAGCGGCCGGGTTACGGATCTGACCAACACAAACCGCCTGGTTCGCTTTTATGAAGGCTGCGATGGGTTCAAAACAGGCTCCACCGATGCGGCAAAGTATTGTGTCAGTGCTACTGCGGAGAAAAACGGCATGCGTTTGGTTGCAGTGGTATTGGGCACGCCAAAGAGCCAGACCAGGTTTGATGAGGCAAGGGCTATGCTGGATTACGGTTTTGCCACCTATAAGCGGATGGCCATTGCCCGGGCGGGCGACCTTCTTGGCCAGCAGGTACAGGTGACCCGCGGGTCACGGGATACGGTGGATGTGGCCTTGGGCACAGGGCTTTCCATGCTTTTGCGCACCGGCCAGGAAAAGCAATTGCAGTTTGAGGTGGAATTGCCGGAATCGGTGCAGGCTCCAATCCTGCAGGGGGATACCTTGGGCACGGTTCGGGTGGTGCTCAACGGCACCGTTGTGGCGAAACTGCCTTGTGTGGCCGCCTATGATGTACGCCTTCCCGGATTCATGGAAGGATTTATGAAAATCCTGGATACCTGGAGGTAAAAAGCCGACTTTTCTTCGATAGAGCATCGTCACTCAGCGGTTCCCCTTACGCATGCGCTGCCCCATTCCCTCGGCACTTGCGCCTTGCCCTCATTCGCGGTATAATACGCTTACGGCTCTGCTGTAAGAGTATTACGCGAAATGAGGGCTTTGATTTGCTGTTTGGTAGTTTGATAAATCAGCTACAAGCGATGGTTCAGTGGATGATGAGTGAACCGCTTGACTTTTTTGTTTACACGTTTTCCAAAGTGATTGTTGTACTGGTTGCCATTACGTTCCATGAGGTGGCTCATGGTTATGTGGCTTACCGTTGCGGAGATCCGACTGCTAAAATGCTGGGCAGGTTGAGTTTAAATCCGCTAAAGCATTTAGACCCGATTGGGACCATCACCTTGTTCCTTTTGGGATTCGGATGGGCGAAGCCTGTACCTGTGAATCCGCGAAACTTCAGAAATTTCAGACGTGATGATTTTCTCGTTTCCGTTGCAGGGATTACGGTTAACTTTTCATTATTTATTATTGCAACTGCGTTAATGGTGGGTATTCAAAGATTTGCTTACTATTCTTTGCCAATGGCTTACCTGATGCAATTTTTAGCAATGCTTTCCAGCATCAATCTTGGCCTAGGCGTGTTTAATTTGATTCCAATACCACCGCTTGATGGATTCCATTTGTTGAACGATACATTGCTGAAGGGCAGGCTTAGGTTACAGCCCCAATTCTTTCAGATAGCGCAGGTGGCCCTCATTGCCCTTGTTTTTATGGGCGCATTTGATGGCATATTAAGGACGGTTATAACTGCAATTAACAATGGCGTGCTGAATTTGTTTCTGCGTATGACCGGCGCTTGAGGTGAAAAATGCCTCAGCATGTGCATTTAAAACAGTTTGACGGCCCATTGGATTTGCTTTTGCATTTAATCGGCAAGGCTAAACTGGATATTCGGGAAATTTTTGTCTCGGAGATTACGGATCAATATATCGAGTCGGTTCGAAATGCTTCGGACTTGGATATGGATGATGCCAGCGAGTTTTTGATCATGGCAGCCTTGCTGCTGGAGATCAAGAGCAGGGCTTTATTGCCCCGGCCTCCCAAGGAAGATGAGGAGGAAGAGAATCCTCAGGAAGCGTTGATCCGGCGCCTGGAGGAATACAAGCGCTTTAAGGAAACGGCGCAAAACATGCAGGCTTTTGAAAAAGCAGCGGCGGCCATGTACGAAAAACTGCCGGAGGAGTATCCATTGCCTCCGCCTTCCTTTGAGATCAGCGGTTTGACAATGGATGGGCTTCTGGCCGCTTTCCTGCGGGTATTTGAAAGAAAGCCCCAGGAAGTTGAAGAAGCCATCTTTCAAACCAGGGACATCCGCCGGGATAGTTTTACCATTCAGGCCTGTATGAATCATATCTTCAGACGACTGCGAAAGGGCCCCTTTTCCTTTGTTGACTTGTTCAGTGAGGCTCCTTCCCGGGAGGAAGTGGTCACATTGTTTCTGGCTTTGCTGGAGGTATTGCGCCTGGGAAAAGCCCATATCCGCCAGGAAGGCGTTTTTGATGAGATTACCCTGCTTCCGGGAAGGAGTCAAGAAGATTGCAGCCCAACGAATTGAGCCACATTATCGAGGCAATTTTGTTTGTATCCGGGGAACCGGTTCACTTGAAGGATCTGGAAAAGGCGCTTGAGGTCAGCCCTCTGGAATTATCCTCGGCAATCAGTGATTTGGAAAGCGATTACTCGTATCATCGCCGGGGAATTTGCCTGAAGCGGTTTGGTGAGCATATCCAGTTGGCTACCAGAGCAGAGTATGCAACCTATGTTGAGCGGCTGCTGCAGCCGGTTCAAAAGCAATCCCTTTCTCAGGCAGCTATGGAAACACTAGCGGTGGTGGCATACCGCCAGCCGGTTACCCGGGCCGAGATTGAGGCTGTTCGTGGCGTGAAATGCGATTATTCCATCCAATCCCTATCTAACAAGGGTCTAATTGTTGAGGTGGGGCGCAAAGATGCGGTAGGCCATCCCATATTGTATGGTACAACGGATGCTTTTCTGAACCATTTCGGAATTGCCTCCCTATCGGAATTACCCAAGCTGCCGGAGCTTCAAGAGGAGGCTGCCGAACCCCTGGTGCCATGACAAATCAGAGTCCGCCGAACGTGGCGGGCTTTTTTATTGCAGAAAAAGGATTTTACCATCCAATGAAGAATATAACCAATATATGGTTTTGGGTGGACGTTTGTTACATATAATGCGTCGATAGCGTATGCAAAGCAATGATAAATTGCTTGCACATAAAAATTGCATAAGGAGTGGTGTTTGGTGAAGAAAACCTATGTGGCGCTGGTGGCTGTTGTTTTAATTGCAGCCATTGTCATTGGCGTGCTGATTGGCGACCGCAACAAGGTCAAAGAAGAAAACGGCGTGCTTTCCACACAGGCTGTGGAGGCGGCTCAAAAGGCTGATGCTCTGGAAAAAGAATTAACTGCCACCAAAGAAGCCGCAGCGAGCGCCGAGCAGGCGTTGACTGAGCTGAAAGCCGCTCTTGAAAATGAGCAGTCCGCTCTGACTTCGGCGCAAAAGGACAAGGAAGATGCGCTAAAGCAGGTTACGGAAGCTTCTGCAAAAGTGGATGCGCTGACTAAGGACCTGGCGGCGGCCAATAATGATAAAGTCGCTCTGACAGAAGAACTGGCGGCAGCTAATAAGCAGTTGGAAACAGCAAGCGCTGCGGCTCAAAAGGCGCAAGAGGATATGACGGCGTTGGGGACGTCCATAAAACAAAAGGAAGATGCGCTTACCGCAGCCCAGGCGGATGCTGCCAAAGCCTTGGAGGCCAAGACGGCTGCTGAAGATGCCTTTGCTGCCGCACAAAAAGAAGTTCAGGCAGCCAAAGATGCAATGACGGCTGCGGCAGGGGAAAAAGATGCGGCGGTAAAGGCTGCACAGGTTGATGCCGATGCGGCGAAGGCCGCCAAGCTGGAAGCTGAAGCAGCCATGAAGGCCAAAACGGATGCTGAAAATGCCGCGAAAGAGGCCGAAGCAAGCGTGCTTAAGGCAAATGAATCGCTGGAAGCGGCCTTAAATGATAAAAAGCTTGCGGAAGAAGCCGCTATCAAGGCTCAAAATGATTATAAGGCGCTGGAGGCAGATCTTCAGGAAAAGGATGCAGAACTGAAAGAAGTAAAAGCTGCCTTGGATGATGCGCTGGCACAAAAGGATGATGCACTCAAAGCGGCAGAAGCGGCATTGAGGGATGCGGCACTGAAGGATACATCCTTAAAGGAAGCGCAAACTGCGCTGGATTCCGCTTTAGCGGATGCAAAGAAAGCCCAGGACGCTTTGGCGGCAGCCCAGAATGATCCTGCAGCCGCCGAACGGGTAGCTGCGCTGGAGACTGCGTTGGCGCAAAAGGAAGAAGCCCTTGCCGCGGCCCAGAGTGAGGCTGAAACAGCCAAGTCTGAAGCACAGGAGGCCAAGTCAGCACTGGCAAAGGCGCAAAGCGAGCTGACCGCTACTCAGCGCGAAGCTTTGCTGGAAGCCACACTGGTTGATAAGGAAGCGCAGCTTGCGGCCGTTCAGGCACAGGCCGATGAAGCAAAAGTAGTTCTGGTTGAGACGCAATATGCCGCCGATGCGGCCAGCGTCGAACTGAAAAAAGCATCCGACGCCCTAGCAGTAGCCCTGAAGGAAAAGGAAGAGGCTGTGAGCGCAGCAAAAACCGAGACAACGCAGGCGTTGGATGCTCTGAAGGCGGCTGAAGAAAAAGCAGAATTGGCCGAGGCGGAATGGAAGGCTGCCGCTGATGGCTTACAGGCTGCTTTGGTAGAAAAGGATACTGCCATTGCCTTGGCGAAGCAGGCGGAAGATGCTGCTGCCCAGACAAAGGAGCAAATGACCCAATTCCTTGCGCAGGTCGAGGCAGCCAGGCTGATCTGGCAGGAGATGCAGCTGGTTCTGGATACAGGTGTGCAGAGCGAGAAACTGCCTGTCATGCTGCAGGAGTTCTTTACTGCCTATCCCGACAGTTTGCTGTTGTTCCCATGGCCTGTCCAAGCAGATACGGCGGCTGATCCTCTGGCAGGAGGGGATGCTTCTGCGACTGCGCAGCCTGTGACTGTGCCATAAGCGTTATATGGTTACCAGCGCCCCTTCCGTTTAGGCGGAAGGGGCGTTTTCTTGTGATATCAAACACCGGATTTATAATTCAAAATGATTGCGCAGCTTGATTTAGATAAGTTGTGCAACTTTTTTGTAAGTGCAAATGACTGATAATAGGAGGTTGCTTTTCGCAACGGAAGACAATATAATGATAAAGTACCATTTTATTGGTATACTTATTAATACCCATTTCATGTCCAACTTTCATAAGTATGCATATACAGTGAGGAATATCAAATGATTGTCATTTTAAAACGGGATGCAAAACCTGAAAAGGTAAACACGCTTATACAGCATATCGAAGGATTGGGAATACAAATTCACTACAGTGCCGGAACTCAGGCTACAATTCTGGGCCTTATTGGTGATGTATCCCGGGTTGATGTAAGCAATTTGATGGCCAACGATGTGGTGGAGGATATCCGTCGCATTACGGAGCCATACAAAGCGGCCAACCGCCGTTTTCACCCGCTGGACACCTTGGTGGAGGCAGGCGGAAATGTGATTGGCGAGGGGCACTTTACGGTGATGGCCGGGCCCTGCTCTGTAGAAAGTGAAGAGCAGATTATTCAAGTGGCGGAATCCGTTAAAAAAAGCGGGGCCTCATTTTTACGGGGCGGCGCCTTTAAACCGCGTACATCTCCTTACTCATTTCAGGGCATGGAGAACGAAGGAATCAGGCTTCTGTTGGAAGCCAAGCGGGTTACCGGCCTTCCCATTGTAACGGAAATCATGGGGGAAGACCAGCTGAAAGACTTCGAGCAGGTGGATATCCTTCAGGTAGGGGCAAGGAATATGCAAAACTTCAGGCTTTTAAAAGCTTTGGGGCAAACAAAAAAGCCCATCCTGCTCAAAAGGGGGCTGTCGGCTACCCTTGAAGAATTTTTGATGAGTGCTGAATATATTCTTGCTGGCGGGAATCCCAATGTAATTCTTTGCGAGCGGGGCATCCGCACCTTTGAAACCATGCTGCGCAATAATTTGGATATTTCTGCCGTGCCAATGCTAAAGCGGTATAGCCATCTGCCTGTGATTATAGATCCCAGCCATGCGGCCGGCATCGCGTGGATGGTGGAGCCTCTTGCCAAAGCCACCATTGCCGCCGGGGCTGACGGGCTGATGATTGAGGTTCACCCCAACCCCAAGGAGGCTTTGTCTGACGGGGCCCAATCCCTGGATTGCGAAGCGTTTGATGGGGTAATGACCCAGGTGAAGCGCCGTGTCTCCTTTGAAGGAAAGCGAATGGATTAACAATATCATATCGACTCCTGCTGAAAACTGCTGCCTTTATGGAAAAGAACCCGCTCTGCAAAAAGCGGGTTCTGTAACAGGCTGCGACATATCAAAAACGCGCAGAAGGGTCTTTCTGTACTGCATGCCTCTCAAGCCGTGCAGCCGGCTTCTTCTCTTTCTTTTGAGCCATCTTTTCCCGCTTGGCCTGCTGCACCATCTCCTGAACTCGTTTGCGCTGTTCCAGTTCCCGGTTGGCTTGCTCTTCCCAGGCTTTGTCCAGGTCCAGGGATACAGACTTGGCAAATTCGGGATCTCTGGCTGTCAGATACTTGTCGAAAGCCTGAGGATATATAAAGGTATGGGCGCCATATTCTTGGAAGTAGATGGTGATGATATTTTCCTTATGATCCTTGATAACCCCTTGACCAAACTTTTTGTGAACCACATGCTGGTTAATGCAATCCATTCTTATCTACCTCTTCAGCCTTCCAGATAGTCACCGCAATCATGCCCGTTATACTGTTTCTTGAGCTTCAGAATCACTGAGTCGTCAGGATGAACACTTTCATCAATAATTTTGTACTTGATTCGCTTATGGGTGAGCTGGTCCTTGAAGTTTTGCACCTCGTAATGGACAGCTTTTACGGCAGCATCATGCTCTACGCCGTCCTCTTTCAGCATGAAATGAAGCGTTTGCTCCAGACAGGCAAATTTGATGCGTTTCATGGTTTAAAACCCCCTTTCAATACCCTGATTTTATCAAATTTTTGGCCGCTGATGTAATACCCAAAATTTGGAAATTGAATTTTCTTCTATTTTTGCGCACGTAATTGCCCTGTGTTTTTGGAGAAATTAAACAGAAAACGCTCAGAGGATACGTTGGCCCATCCAGCGCCTTCTGTATTTCCGACGCTTCAAATCCTGCTGCTTTTGCCTCCCTGCAGGCAGGAAAAAGCAGCGTGGGCGTGGAAAACATGTTCAGCCGCATGCAGGGCAGATTTGTTTATTTGTGATGCAGTCAGCAGAATTATGGTATTTATAAGGAGAAAAAATCTATGAGACCTATTACGGTTGCTATTGCCGGTTGTGGCTCAAGGGGGCAGGACACCTATGCAAAATGCCTGCTTAAGATGCCGAAGCGCGCACAAATCGTCGCGGTCGCCGATATCAACCCGGAAAAGCTGCGCGCCATGCAAGAGCTATGCCAGCTCCCGGATGAAATGTGCTTTCATTCCGCAGAGGAGATGCTGGATCATGGGCGTCTTGCCGATGCGATGCTTATTTGCACGCCTGACCGCCTGCATTATAGCCAGGCACTGCAGGCGCTGCAGCTTGATTATCATTTGTTGCTGGAAAAGCCTATATCCTCAATAGAGGAAGAGTGCAGGGAACTTTCAGCGCTCGCGGTGGAAAGAAAGAGGCAGGTGGTAGTCTGCCATGTGCTGCGCTACACCGTGTTTTATCAAAAGGTCAAGGAGATTATCGAGTCGGGCATACTTGGCGATCTTGCTTCCATTCAGGCGATGGAGCAGGTTTGCTATTGGCACCAGGCGCATTCCTTTGTGCGCGGCAACTGGCGAAATACAGGGCTCAGCTCGCCCATGTTCCTGCAAAAATGCTGCCATGATATGGATATTCTGCTATGGCTGTCGGACAAGCATTGCAAGCGCGTATCCTCCTTTGGCTCCTTGATGCATTTCAAAAAGGAAAACGCACCGGTGGGTGCGAAAGAGCGCTGTACGGATAACTGCCCCGCGGCAGATACCTGCCCATATAACGCCGTTCGCATCTACATGGATCGTTTACACGAAGACGGTTATAGCTGGCCTGTTGACGTTGTTACCATGGAACCGACAGAAGAAGGAATTATGAAAGCCCTCCGCACAGGGCCTTACGGACGCTGTGTGTATCATTGCGATAATGATGTGGTGGATCACCAGGTGGTCAATTTGCAATTGGACGATGATGTGACGGTCAATTTTACCATGTGCGCATTCACTGCGCATGGCGGACGCACATTGCGCATAATGGGCACCCATGGCGAACTGATAGGCGATATGAAGCGCAATGTGATCCGTGTGCTACCCTTTGGTGGCAAGGAGACGGAGATTGACGTCAATCAGCTTTCCGATGACTTTTCAGGCCATGGCGGCGGGGACGCAAGGATGATCGATGAATTCGTCAGCCTGATCTCCGGTGAGGGACAGCCCACAAGGACGCTGACCTCTATTGAACGCTCCGTGGAGAGCCATCTCATCGCGCTCGCCGCAGACCGCTCCCGCCTTTCCGGCGGAGCGGCTGTCGATATCTCCTGCAATTGTTGATGAAGGCAAAAGCACACCATCAATACTTAAAGTCCAAGCTGAGGAGCCTTATGGGCTTCTCCCGCTGACTATTACCAAACTCTTTTCGTATTGTAATGAGGCTTAAATCCGTATATCCCAATTTGTGATAAAGGCGCAGTGCGCTTTCGTTTCGAGGTGAAACATCCAAACAGACGGCGGTATAACCCGGCGTATTCATAATGATGGCTTCAACGGATGCAATGGCGGCAGATGCGATGCCGCGACCTCTGTGCGCAGCATCAACAAAAATATCTTCTATCCAGGCCACATTGGGCCCGCGGTAGTTAATTCGAACAAAGCCCACAGAAGCATCATCGTTGATGATCATGAATAAAGCGTTTGGGTGTACTTGCCACTCTCTTAGCATTAAACGGCTGTCTTCGGTATCGGCATTTGAAGCAACGCTACCTGAACTGGCAGTTTGTACAAGCGATTTGTGAAAGCCGAAAAAATTGGAGATGCGATTGAGCGTAACAGCTTCATAAGAAGCATCATATGGAACAAGCTTAACCAATGTAGGTGTCCCCTTTCGTTATCCGTAACTGCCCGCAAGACAGATATACTAATCCCAAAGGAGCGAAAACCGCTCCTTTTCTATTTCACTTATTATCCCACATCCTTTGCAGCTTAACAAGTTTATCATATCGCGCCTTTTCGATGCTACCGGGATGTTTTTATACGAAGACATTGTCGCTTATCACCTGGAAACAGCGAATCCCCACCGGTTGTAAATCCGATGGGGATTTTCATCGGAAAACGAAAAATTAGGCAAAAGCCTGCTACTTATTCGCTGCCAGCTTGGCATCCACCAGCCGCTCGTACTCATTCACCAGTCTGCCATAGTAATCCAAAGCCTTCTGATAGGTTTCCTCGTCCAGCGGGTCAATGCCGGCAGCCTTTAAAAGCTCAGCTGGTGGCTGAGAATTACCCAGGGTAAGGAAATTCTTGTACGCTTCCACAGCGCCTTCCTCTCCGTTCATGATGGAGGTGCAAAGCGAGGCAGCATAGCTTACCGAGGTGGCATATTGGTATACGTAATAGTTATAATAGAAGTGGGGAACAGCCGCCCATTGGTAACGTGCATTGGGAAAAGTTTTTATCCCATCGCCTCGGTATTCAAGGTACAAATCACGCCACAAATCGCTTATCGTTTCAGCGTTCAGCGATTCTCCAGCCTCCACTGTCTTGTATATTGTATCCTCAAACTCGGCATATAAGGTCTGCATGAAAAATGTGCCGGAGAACATGGAAAGCATATTCTCAATATAAAACAATTTTTCCTCATCATCGGCAGCAGTGTTCATCATGTGATTGAAATACAGCAGTTCGTTGGTGATGGAGGCTACTTCGTGCGTGAAGATTGTTGGAGAACGATAAAGTGCATTCTGATTCTCAGCAGAAAGATAGCTATAGATGGAATGGCCCATTTCATGGGCGAGAGTGTTTACGTCATCCGGAATGCCGGCAAAATTGAACAGCATGTAAGGCAGAAACTCATTGCCTACCATGGTGGAGAAAGCACCGGATACCTTCGTGCCAGTTGGGTACACGTCCAATTGCCCACTTGCAATGATCTCATCGTAAATAGCCAGATAATCTTCGCCCAGAACGCTTAGTGCCTCGCGCACGGTTTTTACGGCCATATCATACGTAATGTCGCTTGCAGAATAATCGGATACATAATCCGACATATCGAAGGGATACTGCTCGTCCAATTTCAGGCCGCGTTTATGTACACTCAGATAGCGACGGTAATCTGGTGCACCCTTATGGGCGGCGGCAATTAGAAAATCATAAATGGCAGGATCCACATCGCTGCTATCGAGAGCCGCTTCACGGGAGCTATCGTGGTTGTCAATCTGGGCAAAGGCCCAGATCTCCGCTGCATTGGCCTCCAGAAGGGCGGCAAAGGTATTGACATAGGGCTCATATTTGGTAAGGAGCTTCTCGTTGCACTTTCCCTTGAAATCACGATCATATTTATCGCTATGAGCGATCTGTAAATACTTCTGCTCTGTTAAAACAATCTCATTACCATCGGGGTCTACTATCACAGGATTGGGAAGATCTACGCTGTTCAAAATATCGAAAACAGTGGCTGCGCGGCCCTGTGCAGGGGAGAGGACAGCCAAGGTGGAAAGGACATCCTCGCTTTTGTGCTGATAATCGGGGTCCACAAAATCTCTCAAAGCATAGGCATAGGGCGCAAGCAGGGGATCAGAGAAAATTTCCTGCCGCTTTTCCAGGGGCAAGGCATAAATCTCCGGAGTAGAAAAGGCGCTCATCCTGCTTTCTATGCTTCCCAGCTGCGTGAGCTTGGCCACCAGATTGGAGTAGATGCTATCGGAAGGGTTCAGGCTGTAACCGAGATCGGCGTATAGAAACAGCTTGTCTTTCAGACGGGTCAGGTCGCCAAGATTAGTAAATTCAATATAGTCCAAAATGCTGGGAGCATCCACCAATTTTCCACGGTAGATTTCATAACCCTGAATCAATTCGATCGCTTTGTCATAGTCAGCCTGCCATTCATCCGCGGAGGAATAAATCTTTGTCAGGTCCCATTGGGTTGGGTATTCTCCTGCTTCCGCCAATGCGGCAGGCAGGCAGCAGCCCAACGCCAGCACCAGTGCCAGCAAGAGGCTCAGTTTTCTTTGCATGCATGATTTCTCCTTTTTGTCTAGGATACTATATTCGGCAAAAAAAGGAAAGGGCTCTTCCCAGAGAAAATGTTTCTGCCCATACGTTAATATACTACTTAGGCTGGAGTCTTCCAGCCTTTTTGCTATGCGCATGAGGGATACCATTTTGCCCTTGCTTGCCTTTTTGTTTGATTCTAGCTATACTAGTAGCGGCTGATAAACCCACCGGAAATGCATGCATGGACTTTTGAAATATATACGATCGTAAGGAGCAATTGATTTGCAAATCTCAAAAAAGGATGCGCTGACATGGTTTGAGTTCTTTTCATCGTTGCCGGAGGATGAGGAATTGCTGCCTCATCAGCAAGAAATCGTTTATGCCGTTTTGGCACAAATTGAAGCTGCAATCGATGATAGAAACAGCCTACTCATGTCAGAGATCAACAACCTGAAAACTTTGGAGAATAGAACGTACTATGTAGGCAACGAAAGCAAGTTCCCCAAAGGATGCCGCTCTTGCTTATTGGGAAACGGCTTGAGTGCGGTCAGGAAAACAAACAAATGCAACTTGGCATGTAAATTCTGCTACAATTATGGAGAACTGGATTGTATTCCTCCGGTTGGCGAAGGTATGTGGGAAATTGGAGGAAGCAAGTTTTATGAAAAGGATATTGATTTGCTGCTATCCATTCATAAGAAGCCAACAGGCATCTCTTATGTATACTTGGAACCTTTTATGGAAATTGAGAAATACTATTCTGTAATAAAAAAATTTCATCACGCGCAGATTCATCAGCATCTTTATACAAATGGCACCTTGGCCACAGATGAGACGTTGAAAGCTTTGGGCGAAGCTGGTCTCGATGAGATCCGTTTCAACTTGGGTGCAACGCTTTGCTCAGATAAAGTGATTGATAATATAAAAATTGCAAAAAAACACATCAGGTATGTCGGCGTTGAAACGCCAATGACCCCCGATTTCTATCGTGTGTTTTTTGAAAAAAAGGAAGCGATCTTGGCAACAGGGCTTGATTTTATCAATTGCGCGGAATTGCATCTGAATGCCAACAATATTGACAACTATTATGGGGAAAACATGTATATTTCCAGGCATGGATATATTTCTCCCGCTTGGAGCAGAGAATTAACGCTGAAGCTCATGAAGACTGCCGATGAGGAAAACTGGGACCTGGTAGTGCACGATTGCTCGAACCATACGAAATTTGCCAGAGGCTTGAATTTGCGTGCCAAAGAAGGCGGATGGTTCGGTGCCAGTGATTACGCCTGTGAGTTTTCCAGAATACCATACGAGGCCTTTTTGCCGATACTGCGTGACGATCGTTTTGCATTTTTATGTGAAGAAGAATTACCCGATGGTTATAGGCTTGGGGAGATTGTTCTTTAAAACACCATACCGGGTAATAACTAAATAGGCAATGGATGGTCTCTTTCTTCGCATATTGTGATTTATCGCCTATACTTGCCAATGATACTTCCTTGTTGAAGGATATGGCCGCGCATAGCTTCTAGCAAACTCTTCTTTCTTGCATGGGAATCCAAATTTAGGTAGCAATCAAGCGCAAAAAACCGGAAAATGTACCTATGTGTGCTCCTGACAAAAATGGGTTGCTTTGGCCCCCTATATCTGTTGACGCCGTAGGCTATACCCTGTATTGCATTGTAGTACGAAGAAACTGGGGAGCCATAGGGTATATTTTCTGGAATCGTCTCTGCTTTAGGTATATTCCATATTAGCCAATGATTGAGTTCTTTAATAAAGGGAATATCCAAATCATCCATCACTATAGCGATAGAAACTGTATCAGCACAAAGGTTTAGCAATTCGAACTCCGGCGAAATATCCATATCAAAACCAGTATGCTTCTTTGGCATATATCCATTATTTTCGAATGAACGGCTCTTAATTTCAATGTCCTTCATGTATAATAAGTCCTTTCAATGGTTCAGCATAATTTCAAAGGAAATAGCAAGCTGCCCTATATCCGTAGCACGAATGAGCAATCAAAATATCTATACTGTAATCTCAATTTGATTCCCTTCGATGGCTATCACGCTGCTTTCATAATACCCATCTCCGGTTGTTCTTGGACCACTTTCGACTTTGTAGCCAGCCATCTGGAGTTGCGCCGACAACTCATCAACTTTCTCTTTACTGCCAACGCTGAAAGCAATATGTACATATCCTGCCCGTTCCAGTTTTACTGCTGTATAGTCTGTTTGCGGCTTGGACATAATTTCCAATCTTGCTCCATCGTCAAACGTAAGAAAATAGGATTTAAAACCTGTTTGCTTGTTATGATAGCCAGTATTCGCTGTGGCTTTGAAATACTGCTCAAAAAAAGCCTTGGCTCCATCCAAATCTTCAACAAACATTGCCACATGCTCTATTTTCACAACTGTCTCCTTCTTTCAAAAAGCATGGATTGCAGTCATCCTGCTTTGTGCTTCATAATTGACTTAGCTTTACTATTTGTCACAATGATGGAAAATCCTGCTTTTTCCTTTAAAACATGCTGCTTTAGGTAGATTCAAATAGCATTTATTTGATGGGGCTGCAATTAGGTCCCATTTCGCTTCGGCAAATTTTGTATGAATTGAAGCAGTTCTTTACGGAACTGTTTTCCATCATCTTTCATCCTCAGATTTCAACCATTTCAGTTTTCTTTTTCATGCTTTCCATTGGATTCAAATTCAAATTTAAACGTTCGATAATCGTATTTAGTCTTTTTTGTTTTCCTTCCTCAGTCTTTGCCCCGGAAAAGTATGAAGCGGCGTATGCCCTGCGGGCCGAATTCGGCATTTTTATAAAGTTTGAATAGGCGCTTTCATTGGATTTCAACATATTCTCAAATTGCTGCTGTTGCTCACCTGTAAGCGGTTCAGGTTTTGATGGATTCCAGCATCCGTTTGATTTTGCAACTTCAATCTTTGCCATGCCAAAGTCGGTCATCAATCCCTGCGCCTCAAGCTTTTCAGCAAGGTTTCTGTTCTTTTCCGACCAATTGCTTGTTTTGCTACGCTGTTTGAAGTATTTGAGATATGAATTTTCATCAATACTCTGCATTTGGCCATCAATCCATCCAAAGCATAACGCTTCCTCAAGTGCTTCGTTTGCTTTTAATGTTTCCGGGCTGCCTTTTTTGCCAAATATAAGCCAGATTCCCTCATCAGAAAGTGCATTTTTTGTGAGCCATTCCCTGAACTCCAAACGATTTTTAAATAATATCTGGTTCATAATTTTTGTTCCTCTAATTCGTCAATTGTGAATCCTCTGTTTTGTTATTGTGGCATAGCTCTTTTTTTCCTCAGCTACTAAATGTATTTAGGATAAAACTATATAGCAATAATTGTCAAGATGATACTTCAAAATTTTGTAAGAAGCCATACGTTAGATGCTGCGAAGCGCCTTATAAATCTGATCTGTAAGCAAATAGTTTAATAGCCGAAATGGTTGTCCTTTCCCTGCATCGGAGCTTTTCCTATAGCGTCTGCGAAAAGACAGTACCCAGGCAAAAGCCGAGGTACTGTCTTTGGGTGAAGCATAGTGGATTAGAACTCTTATTTCGCAAATATATCTGGATTTTCTCATCCTGTGAATAAAAAGCATGATTAACTGAAGTCTATCAGCTAGAAATGGAAAGACTGTTGACGGCCTCAATAAATATATCGGGATGGTACCAGTGGATCAGGTGATTGGATTCCAGTTCCACGAGTCGGCAACTTTTAATGAGCCCAACAGCCCGGCGCGCCTGTTCGTCAGAAGATGCAGCCATAAGAATTCCGTCGGGCGAATACTGATCTTTAGCGTGGATAAATACGGTCGGCACATGAATGTCTGCCATCAGTTTTTCATGGCTGATTTCGCCATGCCAGGAGTAATCGTAAAAATGCTCCCCAAAGGCAAAATCGTACTTATTTACATACTGGAATGATTGGTTGATGGACTGCGGCATGAAGAAGAACTGAACAGCCTCTCCAGTATGACTTTCTGAATACTTCTGCGCGTAATTGGCAAGGCCGGGCATTGCGTTGGCCATGTAGAGCCGTCCCCAGTAACAGTTGCGCAGGTAATACGCTTCCCAGCATTCGGACTTATCCGACTGTCCGTACTCATGCATAACTTTATAAGTATCGACATAGGCAAACGACTTCTGGAAATAGTTCGACTCAGTTGAGAATACCGGTGGATCTTCCAGTACCGCGCCCGTGATATTATCACCGCCGTAAGCGGCGATATATGCGGCAATCAGTCCTCCGGACGAGTGACCGGAAACAACGGTCTTGCCGCGGATGATATTGTCAACAAACCATATCAGGTCGTTGCCGTTCTTATCAAGATAGTATTTTGATGCGTCATGTGTGGATTTGCCGTGGCCGTAGCAATTCACGGCAAACACATGCCGGTTTTTGCTCAGTTCCGGCAGTACGCTGGTATAGCTCTCCCACATGCCGGTCTGACCGTGTATCAGCAAAAGCGCCTCGCCGTTGTTTGGCCCTTCCGCATAATTGATGATGCTGCCATCCGGCAACGTGGCCTGCTTTTCCACAAACCCGGCTTTTATTGCAGCGCGATAGGACGGCTGCCAGTAATGGGTGCATTTGTAGATATAAATACCGGCTGTAAGCAAGATCGCTGAAAGCAATCCCAGGATAATAAACAAAATGATTTTACCAGCCTTTCTTTTATGTCCCATCCTTGACCTTATTCGGATTTTGATGGTTTTTTGCTGTTAAATATGCTATTTCTTCTCAAGATAATATACATTGGGGAAAGCGGGTATAAACAGGGCAACCCCCTTGTCAGACATAATGCCGAAAAAACGTATGATTGCTTTAGGATTATCCTCAATTGCGTATGCGCACTGCAGACGGGAAACCGTCAGTCTCAAGTTGAACAAGGATTGATAATCGTCGGCATCGCTGAATTCGTCAAGAACGCGTTTCATTGCCTGTTCCCGTGATTCATTCCGCGGAATCAATCCCACACCGTAAAAAATGCCATTATCCTGCGCCTGATACGACCACTCGGAATAACCTTTTTCTCTCAGATACGCATCAAGTATATTGTTTTTCTCATGACTCAAAAGGGATTTTTCTTCCGCAAAATCTTCCATTACAGACTCGCTTCCGTTGTAGTAACAGTCTGTAGAATCTATTGTATTGTCAATTGAGAAAGCAATGAACTGAACCTTTCCGTCTTTTGAAATGACATAAACAGTAACTCCGATGAGGTTCTCTCTTCTGCTTTTTTTTCTCGAAGAAAGCAAAGTATCGAGCACATATGCAATTCTTGAAGCGTTTACATACGGACCGGATAATTTATCACTTGCCAGATCATTGCAAAATTGCCCGTAACTTTCGTACCTCTCCTTATTCTCATTGACAGTATAGCTAAGTATTGCCGGACAAGTACAAAATGAGTATTCTCCATAAATTTCCTCCGTATATTTTTCATTATCAATATTCAAATCATACCAATAACGCAGGTCTGAATCGAACAATTCACAGATATCATCCGGAGTGCAGCTTAATTCTGCCAATGATGTACCTATTATGCAGCAATCGGGTGACAACCACTTTTTTATATATGGATCAATTTTCCGTATATGCCTGGTACTATACAGGATCCTCATTTCCTCAAAAAACGCTTTCATCAGCATGACTCCCTAAATTATTTTTATTCATTCCTGCACAATATATCCGTATTGCAAAAGAAGCACAATACCAGACAGGCATTCACCCATTCGGTATTTTATCATAGAAAGACCGTAACAAGCTATACGTGACCATGTAAACTTAATGCCCGTCATTAAAACGTAATACCCGCCGTGTAAACTTTATGCCCACGGTGTAAACTTAATCATTTTAAAATAGTATACATCGTACCCGCCAAAGCAAAAGATACCGCGCTGAGAACACGCTCCAGAACGGGATCTTTCAATAACTTTCGCACTCGTATTCTTCTCGCTGCTTCCCCTTACCCCTACTTTGACAAAGAGCCCAAAACAAAAACCCACCCTGCCGGGTAGGTTTTTGTTTTGGTGGAGCATAGGGGATTCGAACCCCTGGCCTCTACGATGCGAACGGGGTCTTAACTTATATTTACGTGTAAATACGTGTTTTTACATGTTCTTGATTCACTTCCTTCTATTATATTGTTCATTTTCGTCTTAGAACGTATTTTTAATTACGGGGTGCGTTTTGGGGTATGGTTTTTTATAATATCGTCGTAATGGTCATGTTGAAGATGTATTTTCAATACAACTTGAGGGATACGGCATATTGGCGTATAATCAGAAAATGGAGATTTATAGAAGAATAGGAGAAAAGTAGACATGAGCTTTCAACGCGAGTATCAAAAACTGAAACATAAAATGGGTATGGGGGAATGGTCTGGTGGAAATCCTGATTATAACAAATTCATAGATTTTGAAATCCCTGAAAAGGATAAATTATTGTTTGTTCAAATGAAGCAATCCAAAGACATTGGTATAATCAAGAATTGCGTAATATTCTTTGTTGCAATGACGGTAATTGGACTTTTGGCCTACATCATTGTGGTTTATAGATAGCAGGCATATTATGTAAAAAATAGGGAAGCGGCAGAAATGCTACTTCCCTATTTTTCGCAGATAACGCTTTGTCGGGCGTAACCAGAAACTCCTTCTACACACGGTAGACGAGCGATATGTTTGAGCAGATATCTTGCCCAAACGGGTATGTTGTCGTAATGGTCATACTACTATGTTTTCATGTTTGCTCACGATTGTAGAATCGTAAGCACAAAGCAGTTACTTGCATACCTGCAAAACATCTGGTAGAATTTGGACATATAGTTTGCGTATTACTTGTTCTTTAGGAGGAGTGAATATTATGCCACAAGATAACCGCGATTTTTTCAAGCAGAAGAAAATCTGGTCTGAAGTAAAAGACGAATTGCTCGGCTGTTATTTGGTGCCATATTTTAATAAAATGTTGTATATGAATAACCCTACCCTATATGTGGATTGCTTCGCGGGTAAAGGGAAATTTGATGATGGCAAAAACGGTTCTCCGTTAACAGCGATAGACAGTTTAGATAAAAGCGTTGCTCAATATCATAGAGTGCGTCCTTGTGGCCCTATACCCAAAGTCTGTATGCGGTTTATAGAACTAAATCACGCTAAAGATTTAAAGACTAACCTTGCAGGGCAACCGGCAGATCGTTGTGAAGTCATCAACGGTAAATTTGAAGATAACATCATACCGTTGTTGCAGAAAATGAATGATAAGTATCATAATCTTAATTTGTTTCTTTACGTTGACCCTTACGGTGTAAAAGTTCTTAACGCGGCATTATTTGATACGCTGCCTATGGCGTTTAACACAGCTGAACTGTTGATAAATCTCAATTCCTTCGGATTCATCCGTGAAGCTTGCCGTGTTATGAAGGTAGCGTTCCGCGAAAGTGAAGACGAGATTTTCAGCGACCTTGAGGAATATGACAGTTCCATGATGGACTCGATAGACGAACTAAATGATATAGCTGGCGGAGACTATTGGAAGTCGATTATCACCGATTACAACAAGGGAATTATTGATTGTTACCAAGCGGAGAAGGAATTTGCCAAGCAATATAAAATGCGCTTGAGACAAAAATATACATATGTTCTGGATATGCCAATCCGTCTGAAACCTGGACAACACCCGAAATATAGAATGGTGCATGCTACCAACCATCCGGACGGATGTACACTTATGGCCGATAATATTGCAAAACGGACAGACCGTTTGGTTATAGAGATTCAATGTCGCGGACAACTGACCCTTATACCACAGACAGCAGAAAATGAAATGATAGACGATATCATTCTCGAGGAAAAGGTTCGAGAACTGCTTTCGACAACTACGGAATTCACTCGTTTAAATCGATTTTTGGCTGGCTTTTATAATAACTATGGCGTATTATGTGATTTGGCGCGTTTAAGTAGCGGCAGAGACGGCTCAATCTTAAAGACCTTTGAAAAGAACGGTGAGATTCTCGTTTTGAGAAAACCTTCTATTAACGACAAGGGTAAACCAACGAAATTTTGGCAAGAAGGCAAAGGAAATTATCTTCAACTAAAAAGGAAGTGAGTAATTGGATACCATAACGCGAAAAACAATGTTATACAAAACAGGTGTAGAATATGGTGATTATACAATGAACCATGTATTAGGCTGTTCGCACGGTTGTCTCTACCCTTGCTATGCGTTTTTGATGGCTAAGAGGTTTGGCAAAGTGGCCAACTATACAAATTGGTGTACTCCTGTATTGGTGAGCAATACACTTGAAATACTTGATCGTGAAATTCCCCTGTTGAAATCGAAAATTAAGTCCGTCCACCTATGCTTTACCACTGATCCGTTCATGTGCGGATATGAGGAAGTCGGGGATATGAGCATGGCGGCATTAAAAAAACTTAACGCGGCGGGGGTTCCGTGTACTGTACTCACGAAGGGACTGTTGCCAATAGAATTAGCTAAGTTATCTCCAGAAAACGAATACGGAATTACTCTTATTTCCCTTAACGAGGAATTTCGTTTGAAAATAGAACCTGGAGCATCTTCATATGCTGACAGAATTTCCGCACTTAAAGCACTGCACGATAGAGGATGTCGAACGTGGGTGAGCATTGAGCCGTACCCTACACCGAATATCATTAAGCAGGACTTGCTTGGAATATTAAAAGCTGTTTCATTCAGTAACAAAATCATCTTCGGGAGGACAAATTATAGTAAAGAGATTACAGCATTTTCTACCCATAGGGCGTTTTATAATCAGCAAGTTGATATCGTGGTTGATTTTTGCAATAAGAACAATATCAACTACCACATAAAGAACGGAACAAAAACATTATGATGTGGTTCAGATGGATTTGGCCTACATAATACCGCCGAAATAATCGCTATTGATGGGGTGAATTGGTGCTGGAATAAAATGGTTTAGGGGTAAGTAAAGGGGTATGACTCAAAATAACATTATGTTTCAATAACGTATCATAAGCAAAAGAAAACCCGCAACCCCTTGATTTTACTGGGGTTACGGGCTTCTTCATTGTGGTGGAGCATAGGGGATTCGAACCCCTGGCCTCTACGATGCGAACGTAGCGCACTACCAACTGTGCCAATGCCCCATATCATGAATTGACAAGCGCTTCAAGGCCATGAACGAAGAATACCGACCGGTACGGGAAACGGTAATGTATCGCTGACCACCATGGTCAGCACAAGCGCATGTCAACCACGCGGAATATCATAACATGTACCTTTGGAAATTTCAAGTGCATCCAACCTTAAATGACAAATTTTTTTACATATAAGCAGGAGGACTATGGGAAAAATGTGATTGACAATTAAGGCGGTTGCTGATATGTTGCTTAGGGAATACATGCATAGGGGGAAAATGAATTGCTGGATATTGCTATTATTGGCGGCGGACCGGCCGGTTGGTCGGCGGCAATTACGGCGCGGATGCGCAACCAGGAAGTATGCGTGTTTTCTCCCGCAGAGGAAAGCACCTGGCTTTATAAAGCGGATAAGGTGGATAATTATCCGGGAATGCCCAGCATAAGCGGAAAGGCCTTGCTGGAGACATTTGAAAAGCAAGCGCTGGCTATGGGAGTGAAAGCGCAGCGGACAGTCGTCCGCCAGATCATGGAAAATGGCGAAAGCTTTCTGCTGCTGGTAGAAAACGAGGTTGTTGAAGCAAGGACGGTTATACTGGCTATGGGGGCTGCCCGGCCGAAGCCGCTGCCCGGAGAAGCGGAATATCTGGGCAGGGGGGTCAGCTATTGCGCCACTTGCGATGGCATGTTCTATAAGGGTAAAAAAGTAGCGGTCCTTTCCAGCGGGGAGCAGGGGATTCATGAGGCAAATTTTCTGGCTGGGGTAGTTTCCCAAGTGGACTACTTTCCGCTTAAAAAGCATGACACCGCAGGACTGGATACGCGTGTGCAGGTCGTTGCTGAAAAACCTCAGGAGATACTTCTTGGTGAACAGGGAATGCAGGTCAAAACGGACGCGGGAAATCATAATGCAGCCGGTGTATTTGTCTTCCGTCCGGCGGTGGCCTTGGATCAATTGCTGCCAGGCTTGAAAACAGAGGGAGCATTCATTTCGGTCAACCGTTCCATGGAAACCAATTTGCCCGGCGTGTTTGCAGCCGGGGATTGCACCGGTCAGCCTCTGCAAATTGCAAAAGCGGTTGGAGAGGGAAACATTGCCGCCATTCGGGCAGCCGAATACCACCCCCATCAGGCCTGAGGCATCATTAAAGGGATGAAAATCTATACCTGAAGCGTTCTGTAGATAGTTCTAGAGAATCGATTTTGCTGCACGATAGCGCTTGCCGGTTTGGCTGGCGCCTTCCCACATTTATACGGGCTATCAGCCCGGGGAGGAAAACTATGAAAAAAACGATCTGCTTTCTTATGGCGTTGGCTATGACCTGCCTTCTTATGCCTAGCGCCGGGCTGGCCGATGCATTGCAGCTTGCGCAGCCCCTGACCGGGCAATATGCTTACCCGGAGGGAAGCACGGCAGAAAACGCAGAATTTATGTTTACCTATTCCTATCCGCAGATTGAGCCCCAGCAGGAAACGGATGCGAACATCAACACCTATTACAGCGATGTGCTGGAGGAAATGATGAACTTTACGGTGCCCATGTATGCGCAATCCGGCGACGGAACAAACTCGGATGTGCCTATGTATATGAACGTCAATTTTGAGGTGACGGCGAATAACGATGATTATTTCAGCGCCGTTGTCACAAAGGAACAGTTCATAGGCGTATCGATTTCCCAGACGCTTGAAGCCTGTACCTTTGCCAGAAAAGGGGATTATGCGGGCGGTGTCGTTTCATTGCCCGCTGTGCTTGGCATTCTGGAAGAGGATGAAATGGCCGCCACGGCCGCTATTGATACGGTGTATGAATTTGTGTGGCAGATCATCACCGAGCAGATTCAGGCAGGCACGGTAGACTATTTTGAAGAACTGACTGAAGAGGACCTTTTCGCTGAATTTTATCCCGAAACGGATTTCTACCTCGACCAATCCGGAAACCTGGTGTTCTTCATTCAGCCTTCCATGGTAGCCAGCAATGCGGCAGGCCTATTGACCTTTCCGTTTTCTCCTGTCGAGATCTTGGGCGAAATGCCGCAATGACACAATGACACAATGATGAAAAACCCTCTCCCAATGACAGCCGTGCCATGGGGGGAGGGTTTTTGTATTGCGTAAAGGAACTGGCTTTATGTGGGAAGCCTGATCAGGCCAGCTGTTCTTGCGCCTGGCGGATTTTTTTCAGCAATGAAATGATGGTAAGCTGCTGAGGGCACGCCTTCTGGCATAAACCGCATGCAACACAACTGGCGGCATCATTGCCGGCTTCCCGAAGCTTTTCATAATCCCTCCAGAAAGACGGCATTTGGTCCAGCATCGCACCGCTGTCATATCCTTCAAAGATATCGGGAATGAGAACGCCTTTGGGGCAGGGCTGGCAATAGGAGCAGCCGGTGCATCCTGTCTTTATCCGGCTTTTGTAGGCGGCTTTTACTTTTTCAAGCAACGCTGTTTCCTCTGCCGTAAGCGCAGCGGCTTCCGCACTAAAGATGCGAAGATTATCCTCTACCTGCTCCATGGTACTCATGCCGCTGAGAATGGTCATTACTTCCGGCATGCTGTACAGGTACCTGAAAGCCCATTCCACACTGCTGCGATGAACGGGGAAAGCATCATACAGCTTTTGCACTTCGGCCGGCGGGGTTGCCAGGGCGCCTCCCCTGAGGGGTTCCATCAGCACAATTGCAATGCCCTTTTTTGCGGCGTAGTGCATGCCTTCCAGGGTGGCCTGATTTTCATCGTCCAGCAGATTCATTTGTATCTGAGCCATCTTCCAGGGGTAATCATCCACGATTTTTAAAAACGTTTCTTTATTATCATGAAAGGAGAACGAAGGGAAGCGAATTTTTCCGCTGTTGACAGCCTTATCAAGAAATTCAGGGTAATCCAGCTTTTGCATCTTCTCGAAAGTTTTGAGGCTTAGAGAATGGAGAAGATAAAAATCAATGTAGTCTGTCTTCAACTTACGCAGCTGTTCTTCCAGAAGCCTGTCCATGTCCTGGCGCGTTTCCACCTGCCATGCAGGCAGCTTGGTAGCCAGCAATACTTTTTCCCGATAGCCGTTTTGAAGCGCATCCCCTACTACGAGCTCGCTTTCCCCATAGTGGTACGGATAGGCGGTATCTACATAATTTACGCCCTGGTCAATGGCCCGGCGAATCATGGCGATGGCTTCTTCCCGGTTGATGGATTGCTTTCCGTCTATCTCCTTCGTAGGCAGCCGCATAGCGCCAAAACCTAAACGGGACACGCGGAGGCCAAGAGTCGGTACAGAAATCATTTGCATAAAAGGTGCTCCTTTCGTGGGTTTCATTCAGTCTACCATAAGAGGTACAATTTGAAAAGTATGGGAAAAGGCAAGGCTGCGTTTTTAGAAATTCTGCTTGACACAAGTGTGATCTGCATGTATAATACTTGATGTTGCCGGTTTAGCCGGTCGATGGAGAGTTGGCTGAGTGGTCTAAGGCGCACGACTGGAAATCGTGTGTGGGCTTATACCCCACCTAGGGTTCAAATCCCTAACTCTCCGCCATGAAAACCGTTGATTTATCTATGATTTATAGATAAACAACGGCTTTTTTTAATTGAAAAGCTGATTGCATCTGCGTATTAATTCATTGAGCGGGGGACTTACCTTTCTTGCGGAATGTGTCCAAGAGGGGCACCATTACCGTGGCAACAATCCCTGCTGAAAAGCCTGTGTTATATAAGTTCAGACCGCCGTGCAAAATGCCGGAATTCAGCACAACGGATGAGTTGATATAACCGGCCGCAATACCCCAAATCCAGCCGTAGTGGCCGGCGATTGGTGCAAGGGATGTGCCGAACAAAGCCGCAAGCTGAATAGCTGGATCGTTGATATTCCATATTTTCGTTAGGCTTCCAATGAAGACGCCAATCCATATTGGCGTAATATTCCGCAAATGCTTGCCGAATGCGCCGAACCCGGCTACCGTAAGGATTCCTCCTGTGGTTGGCCCATTTAAGTCACCACCCACCAGCAGCACATACCCTGTGGCGGCCAGTCCGTTGATACCCATATTCAGTAGGCTTGCTGCAAATCCGTCTGATGCAATGAAATCGCTGTATAGCGTGCCCGGGTATGTAAATATTCGAAAGACCTTTTTTGGCGCATGTCTGTCCAATAGAACAGCGGCTGCAATCATAGAAAGAAAGAGCGCACAAAGAAAGAGGCTGAACAATTGATTGTTGCCCGTACTCCAGACAGATCTACTGTAAACGGTATATCCGAATGACTTAAAAAGCGATACATAAACGGTACCTAAAATACCTACGGAGAAGCCGGTATTATATAGGTTAAAGCCCTTGTGCAGCTTGACGACATTTGCTGATAATGGGACTATCAGCATACCAATGCTGATACCGACGAGCAAGCTCAGTACAATCCTTTGCCACAATAGAAGATCAACAACAAACAAAAGCTCCGTGACAACTGGAGAGATGCTTGTTGCAAGCAAAGCGATATGTACATGGTCTTTGAATGGTTCTCTTCGCAGTTTGGAGTAGACAAAGGCACCGAATATGATTGGCCAGATATTGAATATGTTCTTGCCAAACAGCCCGAAGCTGCCCATCAAAAACACGGAAGTAATGTATAGCCCTCCGATATCGATCTTCAATGCAAACAGCATGGCAATTGAAATCAACATAAGAGCCCCGGCATTTATAAAAGCCGCTCCGATACCGCCAATTTCTACATAATCGGTAATCAAGACCGCGGGTTCTATGATGATCCGAGAAAGCCCCTGTGCAATGGAGTACGGATTCTGAACCGCAAAACCAAACACGAAAAAGGATATGGAAATCAAGGCCAAAATGATGTATTTTGTTATATAAGCATTGGCTGGTCCAGACAGCTCGTTGTTCTTTGTATGTATGTTGGCTCGTCCTCTCCTGTTTTGATGCCCATCCAGGTGATTATTCGCTTATTTGCGGAATTTAACACAAATAGCCGCCATGGCGGCTTCCGGCTTGCATGCTTCTTTCCGGCTTGGCAGCGGAAATGAGCAAAAGGAGTCGCCTGACGCTGAAGCAGCGGCTCCCTTTGCCCGGGCTATCCTTGTGGATACCCTTTGCTTTTTACCATTTAACTTTGATGGAATAGTACTTTTCGATGACAGTCAGCCCGTCGTTTCGGAGCATTTCTGCGACAGTTTTTCGGACACACGGATCATGCAGATCGGGAATTCCCAGCGGATATGCTGCATCAAAGGTCATCTGGTGATGGCCCTGCCATGCATACTTGCGAAGTCGGTTCTGAATTGTTGTGTAGGCTTGGGTGGCGCGCTTATCACACATATGCTCTCCTGCGTGAATTCGGCCAAGCTCATCTCTTAGTCTCATAGGTGCGTCCCCCTTTTACAAGCTTATGTTATATTCTAACATATAATCAGCGAATAAAACCGGATTGAAAAGAGCTTTGAAAAGTTAAGTTTTTCACCAAATGATAGCGTTGAAAACTGAAAGATTGCACAAATCAGAACATCCCGTGAAAGGAACATCCAAAGATTGTTTCCGTTCCCCGGTTGGAGAAAAATATAATGGTTGACAAGTTGATGCCCGGGCGTTATAAAGGTTTTCGAAGGCATATGCGTTTGAGATATGGGGGATCGTTCATCATGCGTTTGTTGGAAACACTAAAAGTGATAGCGAAGCAATTGAAGGCCAACCTGGCAGCACTATATCTTGCCTATCGGCGGAAGGATACGCCAATTCCTGCCAAGGTGGCAGCCATTGTTGCGGTGGCATATGCGCTATCTCCCATTGATTTGATTCCCGATTTTATTCCTGTTTTGGGATACCTGGATGATATCATTCTTTTACCGCTGCTCATCTGGGTTGCAGTAAAACTTATTCCCCCGGAAATCATGCAGGAATGCCGGGAAAATGCACAAGACCTATGGAAAGACGGAAGGCCCAAAAAGATTTGGTATGCCTTACCTATTGTACTTATATGGGCAATCATTCTTGCGGCGATCCTTAGGGCATTATTGTGACGAGTTTGGATAGATAGCTCAATAAACATGCCACACAGAAGCGGTTTATTCCTGTGCAGGAATAGGCTGCTTTTTGTTTGTAGACAAATATATGGTATGAAAAGCCTTTCCTTTGGAAACTTTTAAAATAGGAAAGGAGGAATGGTATGCAAACTCAGGCAGTTCTGGAAAGATCCCTGGCGCGGCAGGATGGGCTGGACAAGGCCAGAGGCGAATTGCATTTTGTGGGGGATACCATAGAAGCCGGCTGCCTGCATGCAGCGCTTTGTGTATCTGGCGAAGCCCATGGGATCATCCGGTCTATTGATATGCGGGAAGCGCTTTTAGTGCCTGGTATCGTTGCAATCCTCACTGGCGAAGACGTACCCGCGCTCATGGGAAGCCAAATCAGGGATATGCCCATCTTGGCCCGTGGGGTGGTACGGTATTGCGGCGAACCTGTGGCCCTTGCAGTGGCTGGGGAAGCATGGCAGGCCCAGCGGGCTGCTGCTCTTGTTCATGTGGATTATGATCCCTTGCCTGTTATAAATACTGTGGGGGCTGCGCTGCTTGACGATACGCCTGTTCTGCATCCCGACCTGTCCGGCTATTTCCATGTTGTTGAGGATATATACCCCGAGCCGGGGTCAAACGTTGTCCATCGTGCGAAAATTCGCAAGGGTGATATGGCGAAGGGTTGGGCGCAAAGTGATGTAACGGTGGAGGGCCATTTTACGATCCCTCAGGCGGCACACGGCTATATGGAAACTCGGTGCGCGGCCGCATCTATCAAGGGGGATGGCACGGTGGTAATTCAGTCTTCCACCCAGGCTCCCCATGCGTTGCGAAAGGCATTCGCGTCGATCTTTCAGCTCTCAGAAGGTCAGGTGGAGGTGCAGGGGTATCATGTGGGGGGGGGATATGGCGGAAAAGTGAATGGCCATCCCGAAATGCTGGCATATGCTGCTTCAAGGGCGGCAGGGGGCAGAAAAGTGGTGGTGACCCTGCCCCGGGAGCAGTGCTTTACTTCAGTTGGCTGCAAGATTGGAGCGGATTGCACCCTGAAAATTGGTGCCAAGCGGGATGGCAAAATAACCGCACTGGAGGCTACGTATCATTTAGATACAGGTGCGTATGCTGACTCCGGGCCTAGGATGGCCTATGCTATTGCCACAAGTACCGGAGAAATGTACGTCATTGAGCATATTCAGTGTGATGCACTTTGCATCTATACCAATCATGTCTATGCTACATCTTTCAGGGGGTTTGGCCATGAAGTTTCCGTTTTTTGTATGGAACGGATGATGGACAAGCTTGCTGCACTTCTGCAATTGGATGGCGTTGCCCTCAGGCAAATGAACCTTGTGAAGCCCGGAGATACCTCACCGACAGGGGTCAGGCTTACAAAGAGCAATTTTGGTGATCCTCTGGGATGCCTGCTAAAGGCTGCGGAGATGATTGATTGGCGAGAAGGCGCGCTGACTCCCATTGGCAGCGACAAGGTTCGGGCCAAGGGATTCGCCTGCCTGAGTAAAACCTCCAGTTCGCCTACGGATGCCTGCTCCGGCGCGGTGGTTATCTTTTGCCCGGATGGCAGCGTAAATGTTCACTGCGGCGTTGTGGAGTGCGGCCAGGGGTTTGCCGCTTCTATCAGGCAGATTGTAGCGGAAAAATTGCAGATGGATCCGGAACGGGTATTTGTCATGGAATGCATCAATACCAGGACTGCTCCGGAACATTGGAAGACCGTTGCCAGTATGTCGAATTTCATGGCTGGAAATGCGGTGTTGGCGGCCTTGGAGGATGCCATCGTACAGCTCAAGCAAAAGGCGGCGATCGCCTTGCGCTGCCAGGAGTGCCATCTCACGGTGGGCCGGGAAAGGGTAACGCAGGTGAGTGCCCCGGATGTGTTTATAGAGATCAGGCACTTGACCGGCGGAATGAAGTTGGAAAACGGCACTGCTATCGGCGGCCAGATTATCGGCCGGGGCAGCTATGTGATGGAGCATTTGTCCACCTTGGACAAGGAAACTGGGCAGGGTCGCGGCGGCCCCTATTGGACGACGGGGGCTCAGGCAGTAGAGATTGAATATGACAAAAAGGAGCGTACATACCGCCTCCTGCGGGCGGTCACCGCAATTGATGCAGGAAAGCTGGTTCATCCGGCCATCAGCCGAGGGCAGATTACCGGGGCCATGCACATGGGGCTTAGCGTGGCCACACGGGAGCATTATGCGTATAACGAGCGGGCACAACTGGTTAGCACCAGCTTTCGCACCTACAAAATGCTTCACTTCGGGCAAAGCCCCTCTTATGAGGTGGCCTTTTTGGAAACCCCCAACAATGACGGGCCTTATGGCTTGAGAGGGCTGGGGGAGCATGGCTTGTTGGGGATGGCTCCTGCTCTGGCCAATGCGTTAAGTCTGGCTGCGGGCCGGGAGATGGACGAACTTCCCCTGAAGTTTGAAAAGGTATGGCAAAAGGCAGAGGAGGGAAAACCATGATCCCTTTTTCCTTTTCTTATGTGCAGCCTAAAACTTTGAAGGAAGCCCGGGAAACGTATTGCCAAAGCAAAAGCATTGGTGAAAAGCCCATGTATTACGCCGGCGGCACCGAAATCATTACCATGGGCCGGGTAAACAGCCTTCGCTTTGATATGGTGATTGACATAAAAGGAATTCCGGATATGCAGGGGCTGAAAACCCAGGGGAGCCGGCTTGTGATCGGTGCGGCTGAGACGCTGAATGAGGTTATCTGCTGGAATGCGTTCCCGCTGCTTAGCAAATGTTGCAAGCGGGTGGCAAGCCATACCGCACAATGCAAGATCACTCTGGGTGGAAATGTTGCGGGAACAGTGATTTATCACGAAACGGCGCTGGCCCTTTTGCTGGCAGACGCCCAGGTGAGCCTGTACGGTGAAAAAGGAGTGCGCAAGGCACCCATAAGACAGCTTTTTGATCCGGACATTTCCCTTTTGCCGGGCGAGATGATCGTATCATTTTCCATTGATAAAAAAATCGCATCGCTTCCATATGTTCATGTAAAGCATGTGGATAGCGAGAAAATCGGCTATCCTTTGTTTACACTGGCTGCCATTCGAAAAAAGGATACGGTGGAGGTGGCTGCAAGCGGACTTTATCGCTACCCCATCAGGCTTTCATTTTCGGTTCGGGAGGCTGGGACTGACCCGGACGCCTGGTGGGAAGCGGCAGAACAGGGCTTGCCCGGCCTTCCCATGGGAGATGCACTGGGGTCTGGGGAATACCGGCAGTTTAAGTTTCGGGAAGCACTGGAAAATACACGCCAAAGGCTTGCGGTGGAGGCAGTATGATAAAAATACAAGGCAAAACCGTTATCACGTTAAAGGTAAACGGACAGGATATCGAAACGGCAGTCTATCCGTTTCAAACCTTGCTGGATGTGCTTCGGGACAACCTGGGTCTCACCGGCGCCAAACCGGGGTGTGAAAATGGAGATTGCGGCGCCTGCACGGTCTTGTGGGACGGCTGGCCCATGAAATCCTGCTTATGTCTGGCTGTGGAAGCGCCGGGTCACGAAATCATGACGGTGGAAGGCTTGCAGGATACAACGCTTCAGCAGGCATTTGTGAACCGCTTCGCTATGCAGTGCGGATATTGCACGCCGGGATACATTATGAATGCCCATTCCCTACTTGACCACCACCCGGATCCTGAGGATGAGGTGATCGACAGCTGGATGCAATCGAATATCTGCAGGTGTACATGCTATGAGGAGATAGGCGACGCCATACGGGATGTAATCAAAAGCTGCAGGAGGGAAACACAGTGAAGAAACAGGTACAGGCCGTTTTGTTCTGGGGCGGTTTATGGGGGATTTCGGAAGCGACAATCTCCTATTTTGTTCACTTGTATTTGCCCGGCATGGGGTGGATGTTCTATTATCCACTGGCTTACGGCTTTATGTGGGGGGCGCTTCATGCTACAGGCAAGCGATCCACGGTTATGTATGCCGCAGTTTGCGCCTCAGCCATCAAGCTTGTCAATTTGCCGGTCGTGCCAAGGGTTGATTATGTTATCAACCCGGCGATATCCATCCTGCTGGAGGGCTTTACGGTATGGCTTGCCTTGTTATGTATCGGGGATAAGGAAAAGCCGCTCATTCGCTATGGCCTATTGCCGCTTTTGACCAGCGCGGCCTGGCGGGGTCTGTATCTTGCCTATTTGCTATGGACGCCGCAATGGATGAGGGATGTTTCCGTTCTTGCCGACGGGCAGGAGATGATGCGGTTTATCACGCTGGAGTTTATGGGAAACGCATTGGCCATCAGCCTCTTTTCCTGGATGATGTCCGGGCTTAACCATGCTTTGAAAGTAAAGCTCCAAAGGGCGCAGCGGGGAAAACAAATCTTGCCGGATACGGCTTATAGCGGCATCGCTCTTGGTACGGTGATCCTCTCCATTCTTTTGCAGCGGGCACTGTAATTTGGGGCCTGATATCAAACAAAGATTTTACTTTGCATAACAAGAAAAATCCTTGATTTTCAAGGGTTTTTCTTTTTGGTGAGAATCTTTTATTCAGCTGGATTCGTTTCCATGCGCGTGCCAGAAACCGCGCAATGGGAAAATAAGGTCAAAATAGTCGAGCAGCATGCTTTTTCAGCCTGTATAATAAAGATGCTTGCGCAAGCTGGATGAAATGGAGAATTGCCGTGGATACATTTTTGCTTATCTGCTCGTTGGTGACCTATGTGGAAAGACGGGTCGGAAGGGATATTTGCTATACTGAAATGGAAAAAACCATGGGCTTTTCCTATCGGCACATTCGGGAGGTGTTTCGCGAATGTACCAATATCCCGCTCAGCCGGTATATTTCATCCCGGAAGATGGCCAATGCCGCGTTTGATATTGCCCATACTGGGCAAACCCTTACGTACATTGCGGGGAAATACGGCTTTGATGCCTACGACACGTTTACCAGGGCTTTCCGCAGGGAAACAGGCCTTATACCAAGCATCTTTCGCAAGGCTGCTATACCCGTGGGCAGAAAAAAGCTGGCAATGGGCGCTTACGGCCCGGCGATTCTCCCCGTAAAACATGACATGCTGATAAAGCGGAATGCGGAGGTGGATCATTTGCCTACAAGCATGGAAAAAACACAGGAAAGCTGCATATTGTTTGGGGTGCCGAAAGTGGCTTATTCCGACGAGGAATGTACACCCTTTCCTGCCTGCCTGAAATCCTGTTTGCATTATATGGGCCAGCAGGTGGACTATGCTGCTTTGATGGCAGCGTCTGGAGCGGCATTCAGGCTGCGCTGGAATATGGGAATGTGGGATGGAGGGAATGTGGATATCCGCATAGTTTACGAAAACGATCAGGAGGCTTTTTTGAAATCCTTCCAGGCGGCAGGCAGGCGTGTTCGTATGCTGGAGAGGACCCATTCCAACAAAGCGGAATTTCAGAAGTTCATTGTGGAGGAAATTGATGCGGGCCGCCCGGTGATTGCGCTGGGCATCATTGGCCCGCCGGAAGCCTGTATCCTTACCGGGTATATGGAAAACGGGGAAACGCTGCTGGGCTGGAACTTCTTTCAGGATAATCCCGAATTTGCAGCAGATGTTCAAATGCATGAAACCGGCTATTTCATCTGCAGAAAATGGTGGGAGAATGAGCAGACAAGCCTCTTAATGGCTATCGGGGAAGAGGAAGAGGCACATGTGCCCTTGAAGGAACAGCTTCAAAACGCTGTGGAGATTCTGGAAAAAGAGCAGCTTGTCATCCGCTCCCCTGATGGTGAAAAGGTGCGAATCTACGCAGGCGGCCAGGCTGCCTATGACGCTTGGGCCAATGCCATTGGAAATGAGCGTGAATTTCCGGCTCATGCGCTTCTGCCCCTGCTGTTTGAGCGTATCATGTGTCAGACAGATGCCCAGGTGATGGTGGGTGAGGGGCGATCGTATGCCGCCGTGTGGCTCAACCATATCGGGGATAGCCTGCCGCAGCAAAAAGCTATGCTAAGCCAGGCAGCGGAGGAATTCAAAAAAGCAGCCTGCAGCGTCTTTCGTATGTATGCCTTGCGGGGTGGCTTTGAGCAGACAGAATCTGCTGCGAAAACTTTTGCAAAACCTGAGGTTCGCAAAAAGGTCATTGAGCTGATTTATGAGGCAAAGGAGCATGAGGCAAAAGCAAAATCAATCCTGAAAGAAATCGTGGAACAACGATAAAAGCACAAACCCGCTTGAAGAAAATTCCATTCTTTCAGGCGGGTTTCGTTTTGTCTGCATAATAGATTTCCAATATTTTTTATTGAAAAGAGAACGTATGTTTGCTATAATGATAGGGAAGGATTGTAATGGGTAGGTGAAAAAAGTGGATAAGGGTAGGTGCAAGGCCTATGTCCGAGTGGAGGCTTGGTTTGAGGAGGACGGCACCATTCATCCGACCTGCATCATTTGGGGAAACGGTGCCCGTTATTCTGTGGATAAGGTTCTGGACAGAAGGCCGGGAGTGAGCCTCAAAGCCGGGGGTGCAGGTATGCGCTACACGGTAAGCATCGCCGACCGCGTAACATTTTTGTATCAGCAGGGATCCCAGTGGTTTGTTGAAAAGAAGAATACTTGATTTACAATCAAAAGACAGCAGGATATAATAGCAGGTAGAAAAGGAAATGAAGGCGGTAAGCTCATGAACATCGTATTGCTGGAATCCTTGAATATCCCTAATGAAACATTGGAAGTATATACAGCTCCCTTGAAAGAAAAGGGGCATGCATTTACAGCCTATAAACAATGCGAAACGCCGAAGATAAAGGCGCAGAGGGCCATGGAGGCGGATGCGCTTCTCATTGCCAATTCCCCTTTGGACGCTGATGTAATAAACGCCTGCCCCAAGCTTAAGTTTATTGACGTGGCTTTTACGGGTGTGGACCATGTGGATCTTGGTGCAGCAAAAGCGCGCAGAATTGCGGTCAGCAACGCTTCCGGTTATGCCACACAAGCTGTTGCCGAAACGGCGCTGTGCATGATGCTCTCCCTTTTAAGAAACATTCGGGCCGTTGAGGACCGCTGCCGGGTCTCAAAGACAAAGGAAGGGCTGGTAGGCCGGGAATTATCCGGGATGACGGTGGGCTTCGTAGGGCTTGGGAAAATTGGTAAACGCACTGCGGAACTGTGCCAGGCCTTTGGCTGCAAAATATTGGCTTATGTCCACCATCCTGAAAAGAGCGAGCTTGCCGGAGCGGAGTATACCACACTGGACGATATGCTGCGCAGGTCTGATATCGTATCGCTCCATTGCCCACTAACGGCGGAAACAAGGGGCCTGATAAACAAAGAGCGGATTGGGCTTATGAAGCCGGGGGCTTTGCTTATCAACACGGCCCGGGGGCCGGTGGTGAATTCCGAAGCGCTGGCCCAAGCCCTTGAGCAGGGGAGGCTGGGCGGAGCGGGAATAGATGTATTCGAGATGGAGCCGCCCATTCCTGAAAATCATCCGCTTTTGCAAGCCCCACATACCATATTAACGCCACACATGGCTTTCGCGTCCCAGGAGAGCATGCTGAAAAGAGCGCAAATTGTGTTTGATAACTTGGATGCCTGGCTGGATGGCAAGCAGCAGAACATCATACTCAATGGGGAGGAGGCGGGAGTTTGAAGCAGGCTTTCTTTTATGATATGGTTCTGGGCCGAGTTGGCATTGCCCAGCAGGACGGGGCCGTGACGGACGTTTTTATGAGCGGCGATCAGATTCCGCCGGATGTTGAAATTCAGGAAACACCCTTGCTCCTTCAGGCGGCAAATGAGCTAAAAGAATATTTCCAGGGCCTTCGCAAGGAATTTTCTGTTCCCCTTCGTCCGGAGGGGACGGCCTTTCAAATAAAAGTCTGGGAAGCGCTATTGCAAATTCCCTATGGACAGACCTGGACCTATGGGCAGCTGGCCCGGGCGGTGGGTAACCCCAAGGCATCCAGAGCGGTTGGAATGGCCAACCATCGCAATCCCATCATGATACTTATCCCTTGCCACCGGGTGATTGGTTCCAATGGCAGCCTGGTTGGATACGGCGGAGGCCTTCCAATGAAGGAAGCGCTGCTGAAACTGGAAAAGAGCGGGGCATAGCCTCTCAAACATATGCAAAGGCAGGATTTTCCGGCTGAATATTAAAACATCCTCCCACATGAAAATGGGGGGATGCTTTTACTTTAGAGAATAGCTTTTTGCAGCCACTTGCCCGAATAGTAACGATATACGAAAGCAATGGAGCGGAAGACCCAGTCGATGAACATGGCAATCCAGATTCCCAAAATGCCCATGTGCAATTGGTTGACCAGTATGTAGGAAAAAACAATGCGGAATGTCAGCATGGAAAGACCCGATACCAGCATGGTGAATTTTGCATCGCCTGATGCGCGCAATGCGTTGGGCAGCGTAAAGGATACGGGCCAGAAAAAGATGCAGAAGATACCATGTATGACCACCAACTGCTGCGCCAGGCTGGTTGTTTCGGGGCTTAGATGAAAAGCTTTAAGGATCAGCGGGTTTAAAAGCAGAATAACGCCTACCAGAGCCCCTACGGTCAGATAGGTTAATCGCATCAGGAAGAGCACATAGTGTTTTGCCTGTTTATACTCCCGGGCGCCAATGCAGCGGCCAACCACTGCCACCATAGACAGGCTGATAGCCGATCCGGGAATGGATTGCATGGAACTAAGCGTATTCGCTACCGCATTGGCTGCAATGGCGATGGTTCCCAAAGAGGCCACCAAGCTTTGAATCAGCAGCTTTCCCAACTGAAACATGCCATTTTCCAAGCCTGTTGGAACGCCTACCCGGAGAATCCGCCGAACCATATCGTTATTCCACTGAAATTTATGCAGGCTCGGAATTTGAAGCAAAGGATGGGGGTTCCTTAAAACAACCAGCATGATCACTGCGCCAACCATCCGGGAAAATAGCGTCGCCAATGCCGCCCCCGCCACACCCATATCAAACACATAGATGAGCAGTGCGTTTCCAATGATGTTGATGGCATTCATGAGTATAGAGGTCTTTAGGGAAGCCTTGGAATTGCCCACGGCCCGTAATAGCGCGGCGCTGCCATTATAAACAGATAAAAATGGATAGCTCACGGCGGAGATAAGGAAATAGATTTGGGCGCTCGCCATGACTTCTTGCTCAATGCTGCCAAATATCATTTGCAGAAGCCATCCTCGGGAGACCAACGAAAAGAGGGAGATCCCTAAGGAGACTGCAAGAACGGTATAAAGCAGCTGCTTGGCTGCCTGCCCTGCCAAATCCGGTTCCTTGCGCCCAATGTATTGGGAGGTAACGACTGCGCCGCCGGTGGCCAAGGCGGCAAATACATTGATGAGCAATATGTTGATAGCGTCCACCAGGGAAATGCCTGAAACGGCTGCCTCCCCAACGGAGGATACCATTACCGTATCCGCAAAGCCGATAGCCACTGCCAAAAACTGCTCCAATATGAGCGGAATAATCAGACGCTTCAAGTCGCTTCCCGTAAAAAGCATCTCATGTCCCTGTAGTGAATGTTGAGCAAAAATTTTCATACTCAGGTATTTTGAACCCGTTTTCAAGAAATGGCAAGATGTTTTCCAAAAGATTATAGAAAATGTTATGGATTATAACCCCTGTGGGGAGATATGAGGGGGCCGAAAGCAGCGTCATTACCCGGAAAGTTATTGCATATTCCGATACTGCGCCGGAGTCATGCCAATATGCTTTTTAAAGATCTGTATAAAATGGCTTTGAGAACAAAACTGATAAAACCCGGCAATATCCGAAACGCTGCTCTGGCTGTAGCGCAAAAAATGGCAGGCTTCTTCAATGCGCCGTTTTTGAATAAAGGAGGTAAGTGAAATGCTCATCTCCTGTTTGAAACGGCTGGACAAATAGTCCGGATGGATGTACACCTGCCGGGCAATGAGGGGAAGTGTCAGCTTTTCGGATAAATGGTCGTCGATATAAGTGACGGCCCTTCTAATGGTGCTGGAAAGCTGGGCACTCTTATGCCGGTTTACATGGTCAATGAACTGCAGCATCATGGTCGATTCCAAAGCATCCAGCGCTTTCATGTCCTGCAGCCTCTCGATTTGAAGGATGAAGGCATCCGAGAGGGTAAAGGCTTCATCAGCCGGTACCGCCGCGGAGATGGCTGCGCGGGTGAACAGGGTGCAGCTGCATATGAGGGAGTTTTTCAAAGACCGAAGAGGGTCTTGGGCCAGGGTTGCCCGTTTAAGACTGTTGATTTCTGACAGCACTTTCAGTGCGTTGTTCTTGTCGCCATTGCGGATCATACGCACCTCCTCCTGCTCCAAAAAGTAAGGCGGGTGCTGGAATAGCGCCATGCGGTTTTCGTAAGTCTTTTCGAAATAGGGCCGGTTCATATCCGTTTGGATTGGCGGGGGAAGCATGGGGAGCGGTTCCTCTCCGGGAAACAATTGTTCCAGCAGGCGGCCTATATAAAAATAGCTGTCCTCCCCGATATACGGCAGCGCCTGATAATGCTGGGCTACCTCTGACCGCCTTTCCAAAGGAAGATGGAGGAATCGTATACGCCTTGCAATTTCTCCTTCCGTTAATGGGATTGTTGTGAACGGACCTAATAGCAGTGCGGCATTTCGCCCCAGCTCAAAATACAAGTATTGCTCCTGATAGGCATCTTCTACATACTGAACCACCAGCGGCTGATGGGCGCTGATGGATAAAAGAGACAGTGGGGATTTATTCTCCAGCAGTTGAGCGGCACTTTGAATGCTTTCCGGCAGGGAAAAGGCCATTTCCCCGTTTTGATAAAAGGCGATGGGCAGGCGGCAGGCAAAATGAATAACCCGCATCAAATGCATGGTATCAGAAAACAACATGGTCAATAATCCCCTTTGATTTCTGTTTTATGTGTAGCAAGAATATAAATATTGTAATACAAAAATCAAAAATTTGATATACTGAAATGCAGAATATGCATATAATCATTTTAGAGCGTTGGAGAACGGATAATTGAACAAGGGAACCCGCTCCGACACAATGAAGTTAAGGAGGAACCATCTATGAAGAAAATGGCAAGCCTTTTCCTGGCGCTGGCCTTGGTCCTTACCTCGGCAGCAGCCTTGGCAGAACCCGCAGCGCTGAAATTTGCCGCCCAGGGCGACAGCACTCCGGCTACCCAGGCCGTGATCGATGCTTTCAATGCCTCCCAGGATGCGTACAAAGTGGAATGGGTCGACATGACCAACGATTCCGGCGCTATGCGTGAACAGCTCATTACCTCTTTGAAGGCTGGCAGCACCGAGTATGACGTATTGTCCATGGACGTAGTTTGGGCCGGCGAGTTTGCCGCGGCCGGCTACATTGAACCCCTGGACATGTTGATGGAAGACGCAGGTTTGAAAATTGAGGACTACAACGCAGGCTCCATGGCATCCGGTGCTTACAACGGCAAGCAATACGTGATGCCTTTCTTCCCGGACCTGGGCCTATTGTACTTCCGCAAGGACATCGTGTCTGAAGAAGACGCGGCCAAGCTGGTTTCCGGAGACTACACCTTTGCCGATCTTCAGGCTATGGCGGAAAAGTATATGGGCCAGGCTGGGACAACTGATGGTTTTGTGTTCCAATCCTCCCTGTATGAAGGCCTGGTTTGCAACGCCAATGAGTTTACTGCCAACTGGACGGATATCAAGGGCGGCCTGGAAGCCATGAAAGCCCTGATTGCCTCCAAAGCGACCCCTGAAAACATCATGACCTATACAGAAGGGGAAACCTTCAACTCCTTCATCAAGGGCGGCAGCGTGTTTGCCCGCAACTGGCCCTATCAGTGGGGCGGCATCAAGTCGGACGGCACCATCACCACCGATCAGGTTGGCATTGCCCCCCTGCCCGGCGGCTCTACCGTAGGCGGCTGGCTGCTGGCCATCAACAAGAACAGCCTCCAGCAGGAAGGCGCCTTTGAGTTCATCAAGTTCCTCAACAGCGAGGAAGGGCAAATTGTGATGTCTCAGGCGTATCTGCCCGGTTATAACACCATGCTGGAAAATGAAAAGGTCATTGCCAACAATGAGCTGCTTTCCATGGAAGGCTTCAAAAATGCGCTGAAGACCACCATCGCAAGGCCTGTATCTGCCGAGTATGCCAAGGTTTCCGATGCTTTGCAGCAGGCAGTCTACGCGTATCTTTCCGGTGCTGCGGATATTGATGCAACCGTTACGGCTGTAGAAGCTGCCCTGAAATAACAAAAGTGTTTGGTACCTGAGAAAAAGAAGGTCCCTCTGCCTTCTTTTCCATGAGAGGGGCGGGGCTGTATCCTGCGGGCTGCAGCCCTGCCTTTTATGTAATGGGAACGCCTTTTTTGATCCTGCTAAGGAGGTGGAAGCAACATGCGGCGCAACATGACATGGAAGGAATTCCTGTTTGTGCTCCCATTGCTTTTGTTGGTTGCGGTGTTTTCGCTGTATCCCATCTTAAGCTCTGGTGTGTACACGCTGTTCGATTACCAAACGAACAACCAATCCCTTAACCGTCTCTACACCGGCGGCAACCTGAATGCGGAGCTTTTTCATGAGGACTGCGAATATATCAACCACTACCTGAAAAGAGATTTGGAAAAAGTGGATGAAAAGGGCCGGTCGGATATCCGGGCACTGATGGAAGAAGTGTCGGGAAAGATGGCTGCTTATGAGGGCGTAAAAGGGACCATCAGCCTGAGTGCAGGCCAGACTGAGGAAATCATTGCTTTTGTCGACAGCTTGGAGAAGAAAATAAAAACATTGGGGGATAGCTATCCCAATGCACAGATACAAACCCCCGCAAAGGCCGGTAATTTTCTTGACGAAATGCGCAGCTGTATTGTTGGCTCCAACTTCATTGGGGTGTCCGGCTATGAAAAATTGGTGAAGGACAGCCGCTTCTTTGCAGCCCTGCAAAACACACTGGTTTTCACGGTGATTTCCGTGGCTATCGAACTGGTGCTTGGTATGGCGCTGGCCCTCATCATGGATAAATCCATCCGGGGTATTGGCCTGGTCCGCACTACCGCATTGATTCCATGGGCTATTCCCACGGCGGTTTCCGCACTGATCTGGTGTTATCTGTATGATGGCTCCAGCGGTGTTGTGGCAAGGGTTTTCACAATTGTTGGGCTATTAAAATCCCCCGAATTATTGCTTACCACCCAGAGCGGGGCAATGGCTGCGGCCATCCTGGCAGATGTCTGGAAGACAACGCCTTATATGGCGCTGCTCCTGCTGGCCGGATTGCAGGTCATCGACAGGGGACTATACGAATCCAGCGCCATTGATGGCGCAGGTGCGGTGCGCACCTTCACGACCATCACCTTGCCGCTTTTGAAGCCGTCCATGCTGGTAGCCCTTTTGTTCCGCACGCTGGATGCCTTCAGGGTGTACGACCTCATTGCGGTCTTGACCAAGGGAACACCCGAAACCCTGTCCATCTATGCCTATAAGGTCATGATCGGCCAAAGCAATTATGGCTATGGCTCCGTTATTGTGCTGGCCATGTTCCTGTGTGTGGCATTGATTGCCTTTTTGTATGTCAAGGTGCTTGGCGCCGAATTGATGACAGACGCCTGAAAGGAGGAAAGACCATGACAGCCATTTCCATAAAGGGCCGCCCGAAAAAAGCGAGAGCCATGAAGGAGGAAAAGCACGGTGCCAGGATTGTTGGCCTGATTGTCGTTGCACTGTTCCTGATCGTTAATGTCTTTCCTTTTTTCTGGGTGCTCATTACATCCTTTAAGCCCGGCAGTGAAATTTATGGCGTGCAGACAGCCTTTCGCCTGATTGCCAACAATCCCACCCTGGGAAATTATCAGGAGGTGGTTGGGAAAGGCATATTGCATTCCGTCGGCAACAGTTTTTTGGTATCCTCCATCACCACCCTGTATGTGGTGGTGGTAGCATCCATGTCCGCCTACATCATCGCCAGGTGCCATTTTAGAGGCAAAGCGCTTTTGATGGGGCTTATCCTTGGAATATCGATGTTCCCTCAGATGATCATCGTAGGGCCGGTATTCAATATGTTCTACCGCTTTAAGATGCTTAACAGCTACTGGGTCACGCTGGCTTATTCCACCATCACGCTGCCTTCCGCGGTGTGGATTATGGTGGCCCATTTCAAACGCATCCCCCTATCGGTGGAGGAAGCAGCCCGCATGGACGGCTGCTCCCAGTGGGGCATGCTTTGGCGGGTGATTTTTCCCATGGCGGCGCCGGGGGTATTTACCACCGCTATCATGACCTTCATTGCCGCATGGAATGAATACCTGCTTACCCTGACGCTGAACTCCGACAAAAATTATCAAACGGTACCGGTGGCCATCAACGCGCTGCGTACCCAGTTTACCATCCTCTGGGGTGAGATCACGGCAGCAACCGTGGTTGTGGTAATTCCGACCCTTATGATTGTACTCCTGTTTCAAAAACAAATCGTGTCCGGCATTACTTCCGGCGCGGTCAAGGAATGATCAACGTGCAAATTGTACACAAAGGCCTGGCAAAGGAAAGCATTGCCCGGGAAGAAACGATCTTTCATGCAGCTAACGGATATGTTGGTGTCAGGGGGTGCCTGGAGGAAAAAGTACCTGACGGGGTGACTACCATCCGGGGGACTTATCTAAACGGATACTATGATAAAAAACCTATTTGCTACGGGGAAAGGCTGTATGGCTTTCCCCAAACCCAGGAGGGTATCGTTAACGTAGTGGATGTGCAATCCATCCGCCTGCGCCTGGGGGAAGAATGGCTGGACCCGTTTTCGGGCGAGGTACTGGAACATGTGCGGACGCTGGATATGGAAGCGGGTTTCACGGTCCGCCTCCTGCACTGGCGCTCACCCATGGGCAAGGAAATTATACTCACCGTGCGGCGCATGGCTTCCTTTGCACTGCGGGAGCTGTTCACCCTTCGTTATGAGGTTGCCTCTGTCAATTATGAAGGGCCTATCTCCATTATTTCCACCCAGAATGCGGATGTCAGGAATTTTGCGGACCCCAATGATCCCAGGATGGCTGCACAGGCGCATCAGCATCTCACGGTGGAGTCGATGACAAGGGATGGGGAAACTGACCTTATCACCTGCCGTACAAAAGCTTCCAGGCTTATGATGGCCAGTGCAGTTTGCCATAGGACGGGTGATGGCTTTCACATTTCCCAATGTCAAAATCCCAGTTCATTGGAAACCATTCTGAAGACACGACTAAGCCCTGGCATGCGGGCCGAAGTGGTAAAATGGTGCATCTTTACTGACCAGCGCCGTTATGAAGACCCGGCAAAGGCCGCCCTTCACCTGATGGAAAAGGCACTGAGACAACCCTTGCAGGCATGGGAGGATAAGCAGCGGGAATACTTGAGCGCGTTCTGGGAAACATCCCGTGTTTTGGTGGCAGGGGATTCAAGGCTGCAGGACAGCATTGATTTCAGCGTTTACCAGCTGCTTCAGTCGGCGGGAAGGGACGATATTTCCAATGTGGCTGCCAAAGGCTTAAGCGGGGAAGGGTATGAAGGCCATTACTTCTGGGATACGGAAATCTACATCTTCCCTTTCTTTTTGCTGACCGACCGGGATGCTGCAAAAGGCTTACTATGTTACCGTCATGGAATTTTGTCCAGTGCCAGGGCGCAGGCCAGACTGCTGGGTCATCAAAAGGGTGCGCTCTATTCCTGGCGCACGATCTCAGGTCCTGAATGCTCCTCCTACTATCCCTCCGGTTCAGCCCAGTACCATATCAACGGGGATGTGGCACATTCTTTCATTCAATATTATCTTGCCACCGGAGATTTGCAATTTATGGCCCAAAAGGGAGCCGAAGTGCTGGTGGAAACGGCCCGGCTGTGGCTGGATGCAGGCCACATGCAAGAAGGCATGTTCCGCATCGACTGCGTGACCGGTCCGGATGAATATACCTGCATCGTCAACAACAATTACTATACCAACGCTTCCGCAAAAGAAAACCTGCGGTATGCGGCAATGATATGCGATGCCTTGGATAAGGAAGGGATGGCGGGTCAGGTACAAAAGGCTACCGGGGTGACAAAAGAGGAATTGCAGGCCTTTTTGACGGCAGCGGAACATATGTATCTGCCCTACGATGAAAAGCTGGGCATTCCGCCTCAGGATGATACCTTTCTTAACAAAAAGCCGCTGGATTTGGCAGCCCTTCCCAAGACCGATTTTCCGCTTTTGCTTAACTACCATCCTTTGTTTTTATACCGCCATCAGGTATGCAAACAGGCGGATACGGTGCTAGCCCATTATCTGTTTGAAGATTTGGCGGACGAGGATACCATCCGCCGCAGCTTTGCCTATTATGAAAAAATTACAACACATGATTCATCCCTTTCCGCCTGCGTGTTTTCCATTATGGCTGCGCGTTTGAATGACATGGAGAAAGCCCTTCAGTACTTTTTGAAAACGGCCTTTATGGATTTGGAGGATGCCCATGGCAATACCCGGGACGGCCTTCATACCGCCAACCTGGGCGGTACATACCTTGGCATTGTTGCAGGATTTGGCGGGCTTCGCATCAGGGAGGATGGGCTGCTATTGAGGCCGCGCCTGCCATCCGGATGGAAAAGCTATCAGTTCCGCTTTCAATACAGGGACAGCCTCCTCGAGGTGCAGGTCTTGCCGGGAATATGCCGGATAGCTTTGCTGAAGGGACAGCCGGTCTCCCTTCTGGTTCACAGGGAACGGGTACTTGTCCAAGGAGAAGTGACAGTTGCTTTTTCATAATGGCTAATTCGACGGGTATTGCGGGGGCAGCGTTTGAAATTTCAACGCTGGCCCCGTTTCATTTATCCTGGAGGTGGTATAATATAAGTGAAGCCGGAAGCAAGCATATGAATGTTGAGGATGTCAGTTTCCGGCTTGATAAAAAGCAACCCTCATGATATAATTTCAATGCCGAGTAAAAAACTCGGGTATACATGGAATGGGAGGATGCGGGACGTGTACAATGTACGGGAGATAGCTTCCCATATTTATTGGGTAGGCGGAAGCGACAGAAGGCTGGAGCGGTTTGAAAATATGTTCCCCTTATCAAATGGAGTAGCCTATAACTCCTATTTGGTCATGGATGAAAAGACCGCGCTCATTGACACGGTAGACTCCTCCATCAGCGCCCTGTATATGGAAAACGTGACCCATGTGCTGGGGGAACGCAAGCTGGATTATCTTGTGATCAACCATATGGAACCGGATCACTGCGCCAATATCGAAGAAATCATCCGCCGTTATCCGGAAATTCGGGTGATTGGCAATAAAAAGACCTTTCAATTTTTCAGCCAGTACTACTCGCTGGACATCTCGGGCAACCTTACCGAGATTGCGGAGGGGCAGGAGCTCCCGCTGGGTGAAAATACACTCAGGTTTTATATGGCACCCATGGTCCACTGGCCTGAGGTGATGTTTACCTATGAAGTATCCCAGGGGATATTGTTTTCAGCGGATGCGTTTGGCTCTTTTGGAGCGCTTTCTGGTAACTTGTTTGCCGATGAAGTGGATTTCGATAACCTCTTTTTGGATGAGACCCGGCGTTATTATGCCAATATTGTTGGCAAATACGGCTCCCAGGTGCAGGCAGCTTTAAAAAAGCTTTCCGATACGGAAATTAATATGATCTGCTCGCTTCATGGCCCCATTTGGCGAAAAAATTTGAATGTATTGCTGGATAAGTATGACCTGTGGAGCCGTTATGTACCGGAAAAGAGGGGCGTGGTTTTATTTTATGCCTCCATGTACGGCAATACAGAAAATGCTATGAACGCATTGGCCGGGAAATTGGCCGAGCGCGGCGTGCAGGATATGCGCATGTATGACGTATCCAAGACACACCCATCCAATATTATCGCCGATGTGTGGAAGTACAGCCACATTGTGGCGGGATCTCCCACCTACAACATGAATCTGTATTTGGTGATGGACGCGCTGCTTCGTGAGATGGCAGCCCTTGGGCTGAAAGGCCGTAAAGTGGCCCTTTTGGGGAACCACACATGGGCCAGCGCCGCGATCAAAGGCATGCAGGATATTTTCTCCGGCATGAAGGATATGGAAATCATCGGCACACCATTGGATATTCGCTCCACGCTCAAACCCCAGCGGGAAGTGGAGCTTAACGACCTGGCAGATGCCATCAAGGCGTCTCTGGACCAGGCATAGATCCCTTTTTTTCTACTAGACAACCGTTCAAGGAGGAACAAAAACATGATGAAGCAAATAGAATTGGCATATGATTTTAAGGCATTGGAGACTTCAATTGATGAACTGACCATGGTGACCCATTATACCAAGCATCATGCCGCATACACCAACAACCTGAACGTAGCCCTGGAAAAGGCGCCGGAGCTATCGGACAAGAAAATTGAAGAGATTCTTAAAAATCTTTCAGCGATAAAAGATCCCGCGCTGCGCAGCGCCATTCAAAATAACGGTGGCGGCTATTACAACCATAACCTGTACTTTGGCACCTTATCCCCCAATGGCGGTGGGGACCCTGTCGGCAAACTGGCAGACCGGATTGCAAAAGACTTCGGTACAGCCGATGCGCTTCGGGAGAAACTGACCGCGGCTGCCATGGGCCGATTCGGGTCCGGCTGGGCTTGGCTGAGTGTAAACCGTACCGGGGCCCTTCAGGTAAGCTCCAGTGCGAACCAGGATAACCCTTTGATGGAGGAAGGGGATTGGACCCCTATCCTGGCCATTGATGTATGGGAACATGCCTACTACCTGAAATATAAAAACCTCCGTGCGGATTATGTAAAAGCCTTCTGGCAAGTTGTGGATTGGAAAGCAGTGTCAGGGTTGTATGAGGCAGCAATTGCCTGATAATAATACCAGCGTAAAGAAAGCAGCTTCCGGCAGTTTATGCTGCCGGAAGCTGTCTTTTTGTGAGGACAGAAACTTTTAAAAAATAATTTTTTAACAAAAGAAGGAAAGAAGAGGGGAGTGTCGAAATGTATGAATTAGGGCAAGATTGTTTTATTTCCCTGGTCCCTGTTTACCAAAGCATGGTGATATGCACCATGCGAAACGATAGAAAATGGAGGGTGAAATCATGAGTGTAAACCTGGAGTATCTTGGCATTATCCATCCCACGGCTGTTTATCACAATCTCACTGTCAGCAAGCTTGTTGAGCATGCTTTAGCGCGTAAAGAAGGCGTTTTAAGTGAAACCGGCGCGCTCCTTGTAAACACCGGCAAATATACGGGACGGTCCCCTGAAGACCGGTACATTGTAGATGAACCCAGCATTCATGATGAAATCGCTTGGGGAAAGGTAAACGTTCCCATTTCCCCCGAAAAATTCGATGCCATTTATAAAAAAATGTGCGCATACCTGCAAAACCGCGAAATTTTTGTTTTTGACGGCTTTGCCGGTGCCGACCCCAAATACCGTATCGGTGTACGGGTAGTCAATGAATTGGCAAGCCAGAACATGTTTATGCATCAGCTGCTGCTCCGGCCCACCGGGGAAGATCTTGCCGCTTATCATGCCGACTTTACCATTATTTGCGCCCCCGGCCTCAAGTGCATTCCTGAGATCGACGGCGTGCATTCGGAAGCTGCCATCATTGTCTCCTTCGAGAAGAAGCTTGTCATTATCGCCGGCAGCCAGTATGCAGGCGAAATGAAAAAGAGCGTATTCTCCGTTATGAATTACCTGCTGCCCAAGCAGGATGTATTCTCCATGCACTGCTCCGCCAACATTGGCAAGGATGGAGACAGTGCTTTGTTCTTTGGCTTGAGCGGCACGGGCAAGACCACCTTGTCTGCTGATCCCAACCGTTTCCTCATTGGCGACGACGAGCACGGCTGGTCCAAAGACGGCATTTTCAACATCGAGGGCGGCTGCTACGCCAAGTGCATCAACCTGTCCAAGGAACATGAGCCCGAAATCTACGGAGCCATCAAGTTTGGTGCGCTGGTAGAAAACGTGGTATATGATCCCGAGACGAGGGAATTGGACTTCAATGATGACTCCCTCACGGAAAATACCCGGGTGGGCTATCCTGTTGAATTCATCTCCAACACCGTTATTCCGGGCGTGGGCAGCCATCCCAAGACCGTTATCTTCCTTACCGCCGATGCTTTTGGCGTTATGCCTCCTGTATCGAAACTGACCAAGGAAGCTGCCATGTATCACTACGTCAGCGGCTATACCGCCCGCCTGGCCGGCACCGAACGCGGTGTTACCGAGCCCCAGGCTACCTTCTCCACATGCTTTGGAGCGCCCTTCCTGCCCCTGCCCGCCACCCGCTATGCACAGCTACTGGGCGAGCGCATTGATGAATTTGGTGCAAATGTGTATCTGGTGAATACCGGCTGGTCCGGCGGCCCTGCCAGCAACGGCGGCAGCCGTATGAAGCTGCCCCTCACCCGTGCCATGGTAACCGCTTGCCTCAACGGCGAACTGGAAAAGAGCGAGTTTGAACTTGATCCCAACTTCAACGTTCTGGTGCCCAAGACCTGCCCCGGTGTGCCGGACAGCGTGCTGTCTCCTAAAAAGACCTGGCAGGATAAGGCTGCTTACGACGAAACCGCCAAGAAGCTGGCAGGCTTGTTCCGCAAGAATTTTGAAAAATATCAGAACATGCCCAAAGAAATCGTGGAAGCCGGCCCGCAAGGCTGATAATACCCAACAAAATAGCACACGTAAGGCCCGCCGTAACCCGGCGGGCTACGTTTTTTGGAAATGCTCAGGGCATTTTAATACTCATGCCAAGGGTGCAAAAGCATAAAAGAGCAAGCTGAGGAAAGGATACATTTCAATGGATGAATGTTCTGAAAAGAAGATGAACATTCTTTTTATGGGGGAGCAGCCCTGAATATGCTTGGGAGGCGTGAGGCCTGAATACGCTGCAAGGAAAGAAAGGGGGAGGCCCATGGCTTGGCTGGGCATATTGATGGCCGTATTCGCCTTGGGCATTACCCCGCTGGGGATGCGGTTGGATATTGCTGCCGGAGCACATGTATCCGGTGCGGCTGTGCTGACCATATGGGGCTTGCGTATTCAGGTGAATGTCGGCCTTATTCGGAATGAAGAAGGAAAACTTCAGCTTTCTTTGCAGCGGCAAGGCAGTCCGCGCCAGCATAGCAACGGTGTATCGGATATATGGCATGCTATCAAGCGGCTTATACATTTTCTGAAAGCATCCGAAAAGACAAGGGCATTTTGGGGGAAAACCATTACTTTGCAATTCTTAAAGCTTTGGGTACGAATAGGATTTGCCGATGCTTCCCACACTGCGCTATCAACCGGCGCGGTGGCGGCGGCACTTTCTTCTGTAAAGAAAAAGGCCAACGCCAAGGGGATTCCTTTTGCTTATAGTGCCTGGCCTGATTTTTCGGGAAAGCCATGCGCGGTCCAGCTTTCCTGCATATTGTTTATGCGGCTGGGCAACCTATTTGTCGGATGTGCAATGGCAGCCATTTCCGCAATGGTGGCCCGTTTCAAAATGAAAAAGCAGCAGCGTGAGGAGGAAAAATCATGGAACACCCCATCGGAAACATGATGCAAACCACCATGGAAAATATCAAGGACATGGTGGATGTGAATACAGTTATTGGAGAGGCGGTAAGTACCGGAGAGGGTATGACGGTAATACCGGTATCCAAGGTCAGCTTTGGATTTGTAGCAGGCGGCGGCGAATACAGCAAGGATGACAAAGGGAAAATTCATCCGCCCCAAGGATTCGAGGGAAAAATGCCCTTTGCCGGTGGATCGGGTGCCGGCGTGTCTGTGCAGCCGGTTGGCTTTTTGGTGGTTGGCAATGGAACGGTTAAAATGCTTCCAGCGCAGCCGGTATCCATGGCTGATCGGATGGTGGAATTGCTTCCCCAAGTGGTAGAAGATGTAAAAAATATGTTTCAGAATGACGGCAAGAACAATCATAAATCCTCCTGGCAAGGGAATGCTGCCAATCCGGAGTTGACAGGCGGAAACGAGCAGCAAAACCCATCCCTTTCTCAAATGAATAAGGGAGCGCCGCCTGTCTATTTCGAGAAGGAGTCCCACTGACGCATAGGCCTAAGGAGGAAAAAGCATGGGCAAACGGATGTTGGCGGGGATCCTACTGGCAGGCTGCCTGCTGCTTCCCCTTACGGGAATGGCACAAGAGGAGACCGATCAGGAAGAGGCTCTCGAGGTTTTTTCCGTATCGGCAAAAGCAGCCGTACTCATAGACCAGCAAACGGGAATGGTGCTATATGCCCAAAATGAAACGTTGCCCTTGCCCATGGCCTCAACTACCAAGGTAATGACAGCGCTGTTGACCCTTGAATATGGCAAACTTAACGAAGTTGTGACCACCGGAAAAAATGCCTTTGGGGTGCCCGGTACCAGCATTTACTTGGCTTTGGGGGAACAATTGACGCTGGAACAGATGCTTTATGGCCTGATGCTGGCCAGCGGAAATGATGCAGCTGTAGCCATTGCGGAGCATATTGGCGGTTCGGTCGATGCGTTCTGCCAAAAGATGACCGATCGGGCAGCGGAACTGGGCTGTAAAAACACGGTTTTCAAAACTCCTCATGGACTTCCAAATACGGTGCACCATACAACGGCCTACGATTTGGCTTTGATCGCCCGGGAGGCCATGAAGTACCCGCTGTTTCGCACCATCGTATCAAGTCAGCGGGGCTCCATCCCATGGCCCGGGCGGTCGTATGACCGGGTCCTGAACAACAAAAATAAGCTGCTTTCCACCTATGAAGGGGCGACAGGCATAAAAACCGGATATACAAAAGCGGCCGGACGATGCCTGGTTTTTGGCGCTGTCCGCAACGGCTTGGAGGTGGTGGGCGTTGTTTTGAACTGCCCCGACTGGTTTAATGAAGCGGCCCGGGTGATGGATTACGGTTTTGAAAATTATCAGCATGTGACCATATTGCGGGACGGGGAACAGGTTCGCACTTTGCCGGTGACAGACGGGGATAAGGAAGAAGTGGCGGTTCGATTAAGCGGCGATTTGTCTGTCACGCTAAATAAGGACGCTTGGCCGGATTTGGAAATCTCATTGCCTGATTCGCTGCCTGCAGGGTTCTCAGAGGGGCAAGAGGTAGGACAGGCAAGCCTCAGCTATCAAGGGAAGGTGCTTTGCACACGGCCGCTGGTGGCAACACAGGAGGTTTCAGAACGCACGTTTCGATCCGGTATCAGAAGAATCCTTGAAAGCTGGTTCACCCATTCTCAGAACGTGGCTGCGCAATAGCCCTACAGCAGTATTCTTCGCCGGTTTCTTTTGCTTATTGACCCTTGTTTGGTACCGGCTGATACGAAAATATTGGTAATAGACAGCATATGATCCCCAAAACCTGCTTTTCGATAATTCGAGAGGCAGGCTTTTCTATTTTTTTTGATACCAGTTGACACATAATACTATGCGATGTATAATACTATGCGTCGGGAGGTGACTACGTGGATGTCCAGCTAAAAAGAGGGTTGATTGAGGTCTGCATCCTTTCCCTGCTTGTAAAACAGGACTCCTATGGCTATCAGCTCATCAAGGACATCTCCACCGTCATAGAGATATCCGAGTCCACGCTGTATCCCATTTTGAGACGTCTGGAAAGTGCTGACTGCCTGCGAATTTATGCAAGGGAGCATAATGGCCGGCTGAGAAAGTACTATGCTATAACCAAAACGGGACAGGAGCGCATTGAGGAATTTTTGGCCGACTGGACTGATGTAATGCGGGCGTATGATTTTATTAGGGGGGAGCGGCCATGACACGGGAACAGTTTTGTGAGCGGCTGCGGCAGTCACTGTTGGGTCTTCCACAAGTGGAAATTTCCAAAACGCTCAATTATTATGCGGAGATCATCGATGACCGCATGGAAGAAGGAATGTCCGAAGATGCAGCCGTCGCCGGAATGGAGCCGGTAGATATGATTGCTGCACGGGTCATGGCAGACCATCAAAGCAGCATGCCGCCCAAAAGAAGCCTGTCAGGCCTGCAGATTACGCTTATTCTTCTGGGCTTTCCGCTGTGGTTTCCTTTGATGGTGGTAGCAGCCTGCCTGGGTGTGGTGATTCTGGCACTTATGTGGGTGATCGTGCTTGCTGTCTGGGGAATTTGCCTGGGTCTGTTTGCAGGCGGAGTGGCAGCAATTTTAAATCCGGGATTTGTAGCAGTTCAGGCCGGAGACATGAATACAATGCTGCGTATCGGGATGAGCCTTGCAGCCGTAGGCCTTTCCGTGTTTGTGTTCTATGGCGCCAGGGGGGCGGTTGCATTGGCAGCCGGGGCTACGGAAAGCTTGGCAAAGGGTATTAAGGGAGTATTGATGAAAAGGGGAGGGCAGTAACATGCAAAAAAAGATTCTGCTGGTGGCAGGAGCAGTCGTAACGCTGGGTCTCATTTTATGCTTTGCCAGTTTCGCGTCCGTTGGGTTTTCGGTAAGCGGATTTGCAGCCCAGGAAGATGCCTATGTGGAAAAAACATATACGGCTTCCGTGAATGACGTTCAAAAGGTATGGGTGGACGCAAGCAACATGCCCATTACGGTAGTGCCTGTCAAGGGCAATGAGATTGCGGTAACGTATTTTACAAGCGAAAAGGATCCTTATGAAGCCGCTTTCGAAAATGGTGTGCTTTCCGTAAAGCGCAAGAACATGGGCTGGTTTCAAAGCTCAAACTTTTCCTTGTTTGGCTCATTGCACATGGCAAATTTGCATATTCAGATAGACGTTCCCGAGGCGTATGCGGGAGATTTCCAACTGGTTACATCCAATGGAAGGATAAGCGTTACAGACCTTGCAAATATTACGGACGTCACGGTGAATACTTCCAACGCATCGGTGCAAATGGAGAACCTGGCTGCGGAGCAGATCAGCATTGATACTTCCAATGGCGCCGTTTCCCTGACGAGGATAAACGTTCTAAAGCAGACGCGCGTTGATACTTCCAACGGTGCAATTGCGGCAAAACAGGTAATTTCCCGCGACGGGATTTACCTTCATACATCCAACGGATCTATCGGTGTAGAAGAGGTGGAGGCGCCGGTCATCGAACTGCGCTCCTCCAATGCCAGGATTACGGGGACAGTATCAGGTTTGCGGGAGGATTATTCAGTAAGCGCCAGCACATCCAATGGCGATAATAACCTGCAGTCCGGCGGCACAGGTGATAAGCGTTTGACGGTGGACACTTCCAACGGAAGCATTCAAATCGGGTTCAATGGAAAGTAATAATGGCTATCTGCAAGGCTCTGCCGGAATACGGCGGAGCCTTGTTTAAATTGCAGGGAAATGGGAAAACTTGCGGCGAGATGATTCGCTGATTTAGCCACAACATGCTGTATGCCGGTCTTGTAATTTGTCGGATTTTTTGGTATGCTGACCCTTGTATGGCAAAGGCTTAACCTGTTCTGTCATAAAAGTATCCCATGCCCCAGTAAGGAGAAACTGCATGCTTTTAATCCAGCCAATGGAGCAGACGACGGCCGCTTTGTATAACCAGGTGGATAACCGGTATCTAGTGGGTGAAATGGCTGCCGTTCGGGTGGCACGTTCCGGGTTTACCCTGGAATTTGCACCGCTGAACAAGGCAGAATGGCATTTTAACCCGCTAGGCGCGCCCTTTGATTCTTCGGAACTTGTTGACCGTAAAGATGCGGTATGTTTTTTTGCTTTTTTGGATGGACAGCTCGCCGGGCAGGCGGTGGTTTCACGTCATTTTCATCAACTGGCTATGCTTTGGGACATTCGGGTAGATGTGCGCAGCCGCAGGAACGGCGTGGGACGGATGCTGATTCAGGCCTGCAGGGATTGGGCCGTGCTCTTGGGGCTGAAGGGCATAATGGTGGAAACAAGGGATACCAATCCGGCTGCCTGTCAATTCTTTCAAAGCTGCGGGTTTATACTGGGCGGCGTGGACCGAATGCTCTATGCGGCTGATGCAGAGCAAATGCAAAAGCCTCCAGCGATGAGAGACTGCGCCCTCTTTTTTTATTCATCCTTCGAGTGACGCGTTGTACGATGGAAAGGAAACTCCTATGCGTTTGCAAAAGTATTTGGCCCAATGTGGCGTAGCTTCCCGCAGGGCGGCAGAGAAGATGATACAGGAAGGCCGCATAACGGTAAATGGACAGGTCATTTCTGAAATGGGAACCCAGGTGGAAGCGGGTGACGAGGTGCTTGTAGACGGAAACCCCGTCAGCCAGGAGGAGGAAAAGCATTATTTGCTTTACCATAAGCCCATGGGAGAAGTGACGACTGTATCCGATCCCGAGGGGCGCCCCACTGTGCTGGACAAGTTTCGGGAATATCCCGTACGCCTGTACCCGGTAGGACGGCTGGATTTTGACAGCGAAGGGCTGCTCCTGCTCACAAATGACGGGGACTTGGCCCAAAGCATGCTCCACCCCAGCCGGGAGGTGGAAAAAGTATATTTGGCAAAGGTCTCAAACCAGCTATCCCCGGAAGCTGTTCTCAAATTGAGAGATGGGGTTTGGCTGGGTGGGAGGAAAACGGCTCCTGCGAAAATCCGGGTACTGAAATTTGATGCTTTTTCCACATCGGTGCTGGCAACCATACATGAAGGGCGGAACCGGCAGGTGCGCCGCATGTTTGAAGCGGTGGGACATCAAGTGGTGCTGCTGAAAAGAGTGCAGTTTGGCCCAATAAAGTTGGGAGAATTGGAAAGAGGACAGTGGCGGCACCTTACCGGTGAGGAAGTTGAAAAGCTGAAGAAGCTGTAAGAGGAAGAAATGGCTTATCTTTTGAGGAGCGCACGCTATTTGGCTGCAGAGTGCCAGCAGCAGGTTTTGATGCCGGGAGATCGCGTAATTGATGCCACCATGGGCAACGGCCAGGACACTTGTGCCTTGGCCAAGTGGGTAGGGGATACGGGTCGGGTATTCGCCTTTGATATCCAGGCGGATGCGGTGGAGCATACCAGACAAAAGCTTTTGGAAGCTGGGCTGTTGGATCGCTGTGTGCTGAATCACTTGGGCCATGAGCACATCAGTGAAATGGTACACGAGCCGATAAAAGCCGCAGTCTTTAATCTGGGCTGGCTTCCTGGCGGAAACAAAACGGTCACGACGACCTGGGATACGACCATCAAAGGGATTGAGGCTTGTCTATCCCTGCTTGTACCCGGCGGGGTTTGCACCATATGTGCTTATCCAGGCCACACGGAGGGCAATCGTGAACTCCAGGCGCTTACAAATTATGCCGCATTTTTACGCCCCCAGGATTTTACCATATTGCATCAGCATTTTCTTAATGCGGGTGCAGGAGCTCCCGAGTGTTTCATCCTGCAGAAACAGCTTTAAACACCGGCCTGTCTTCATGACGGGCTGTTTTTATAGGAGAAATGTAAAGGTCGTTAAAATATAGTCAAAAAAAATTTTAAATTTGACAGGAAATAGGGAAGAAACGGAGAATAATAGAATTAGGGTTAGATTTGAACCTTATCTTTTTACTCTGTTTTAGGATATTATGAACCCAGGGAAGGAGTTTAGGCATGAGCAACATCCAAGACCTATCGATGGCGCTTAAAAAGAAGCAAGCTGTTCTAAAAGGGGATGCATCCCGCATCGAAAAGCAACGGGCAGCCGGGAAGTTGACTGCACGCGAGCGTATCACAAAACTATTGGATCAGGGCAGTTTTGTTGAGCTGGACACGCTGGTTTCCCAAAATGAGGAGGGCGCAGGGGTTGTAACGGGCTATGGCACCATTCAGGACCGGCCCGTGTATCTGTTTGCCCAAGACTACACGGTACATGGCGGGGCCATGGGGGATATGCAGGCAAAGAAAATTCTCAAAGTGCTGGACTTGGCGCAGAAGACTGGCGCGCCGGTGATTGCACTGTTGGATAGTGCAGGCGTATTGCTGGAGGAAGGCGCTAAGGCCATGGATGCCTATGCCAGAATTTATGCCAAGCTTGCCAGGCTTAGTGGGGTCAGCCCCATCCTTTCTCTGGTACTAGGCCCCTGCGTAGGCGGTGCGGCGCTCATTACCCAGTTGGCTGATTTCAGCATTATGGCTAAAGACGTTGGGGAAATGATGGTTTATGGTCCCCAGGTGTTTTCAGCTGCTACTGGAAAAGAGTACACAGGCAAAACTTTGGGCGGTGCAGATAAAATGGCGGCCCAGGGCGGCGTCTCACTCGTGACTGATAATGAGGATGCAGCCTTCTCCTTGGTTGCTTCCTTATTGGATCTCCTTCCCGGCTGCAATGCGGAGGATGCTCCCATTGTGGATACGGATGACATGAACCGTCTAATGCCTGTAGTTGATGCGGTCGAGTCCGGCGCACTGTTGGCTGCCCTGCTGGATGGCGGAAGCTTCATTGAGCTCTTTGCCGACTATGCCAAATCCATCCGGGTTGTCTTGGGCCGCTTGGGTGGGCGTACGGTTGGGGTGGTTTGCAGCAATGCCAAGGAGGACGAAGGACGTTTGAATGCCGGCGCGTGTGCCAAGGCTGCCCGCTTCGTTCGCTTTTGCGATTGCTACAGCCTGCCGGTAGTGAGCTTGATTCATTCTGCCGGCCTTGCCTTGCCGGAAGAAAAAGCGCAGTCTGCGCTGATGATTTCTGCCTCGCAGCTTTTGTATGCCTATGCCGAAGCCACCTGCCCCAAGGTATCCGTTGTGGTGGGAAATGCTATTGGCCAAAGCTATGTGGCCATGGGCGGCAAAGCCAATGCCGATGTGGCATATGCATGGCCTGGCGCGGTAATATCCGCCCTTTCACCGGAAGCTGCGGTGTTGGTCCTACATAAAAAGGAGCTTGCCGAAGGAACGGAGCCTGCCCTGGAAGCCCGGGAAAAGCTGGTCAAGGAGTATGCCGCCCAGGTTGCGGACGGGATTCAGGCAGCGAAAGACGGTATCCTGGACGACGTGGTTGAGCCTTCCCAAACCCGTAAGATGCTCATTGCCGCCCTTGAAATGCTGGCCTCAAAGCGGGATTCCAACCCGCCCAAAAAGCACGGCAACCTGCCGTTGTAAGAAGGGATGGGTGGAACATGGATAAGTTGATCTTTGGCCTTTCCGTCACTGTGGTAGGAATGCTGATTGTTTTTGCCGGCCTGGTGATTTTGATTGGCTGTATCAAGATCCTAAAAGCATTGTCTTTTGAAGGCAAAAAGAAAGCACCTCAGGCCGCAAAGACTGAGATAAAAGAAGAACCCGCTAAAGCCGAAGCTTCGCTGGCAGCCGCAGTTGCAGTGCAGCCCAGCGAGCAGGAGCAGATCATTGCCGTCCTCACCGCCGCAATTGCTGCCGTGTGGGAAGGCGAAGGCGGATTTCAGGTGCGTAGAGTGCGCCGTATTCAGGGAAGTCCCGCATGGCAAAGAGCCGGCCGGGAAGAACAGATTTATAGCCGTATGTAATATAAGCTGACAGGAGGATTTTCTCATGCGCAAGTTCATGATTACCGTCAATGGTGTCTCCTATGAAGTGGAAGTAGAAGAAGTAGGCGCCGGTGCGGCTGCACCTGTTGCCCGTCCTGCGGTGGCCGCACCCGTTGCGGCAGCTCCGGCTCCCGTAGCAGCACCTGCTCCCGCAGCGGCAGCTCCCGCTGCGCCCAAGGCAGCGCCTGTGGCCGGCGGCACATTGATTAAGGCCCCCATGCCCGGCACTGTATTGGATGTAAAAGTTAAGGCGGGCAGTGCTGTGAAAAAGGGCGATGTGCTTTTGATTCTGGAAGCCATGAAAATGGAAAATGAGATCATGGCACCTAACGATGGTACCGTGGCCCAGATTCCTGTGGCCAAAGGCGCCAGCGTGAACTCCGGGGATACGCTTATCGTGCTGTCGTAACGGAACTACAGGAAAGCGAGCTGACCATCCATGCAACAATTGGATATACTGCAAACGCTGTCGGATTTGGCAGCGGATTCCGGGATTTCCAGCTTATTGGCAGATCCAAAACCGTTGATCATGATAGCTGTTGCCTGCTTGTTGATTTACTTGGCCATCGTCAAAAAGTTTGAGCCGCTGCTTTTGCTGCCTATTTCATTTGGTATGCTCCTAGCAAACCTGCCCTTGGCTGGTTTGATGGGAGAACCGGCTTATGAATATTTGACCGAGGCGATTCATAACGGGAAAAACGGCATTCCTGTAACGATGCCGGACGGATCGACTTTATATCAATACCTGAAGTCCTCGGGAGGGTTGCTTTACTATTTGTACCAAGGTGTAAAGCTGGGCATTTATCCGCCCCTCATCTTCCTTGGGGTGGGCGCTATGACGGACTTCGGCCCCCTGATTGCCAATCCGAAATCACTTTTGTTGGGCGCTGCTGCGCAATTGGGTATCTTCGTCACCTTTATTGGTGCTCAACTGCTGGGCTTCAGCGCTGCTGAATCCGGATCTATTGGTATCATCGGCGGAGCAGATGGCCCGACGGCCATTTATCTGACAGGAAAACTGGCACCGCATCTTTTGGGACCTATTGCCGTAGCAGCCTATAGCTATATGGCATTGGTTCCCGTAATTCAGCCGCCCATCATGAAGGCATTGACGACGAAAAAAGAGCGCATGATCGTCATGGAGCAATTGCGCCCGGTCAGCAAAAGAGAAAAAATTATTTTCCCCATCTTGGTGACCATCGTCGTATCCCTGCTTCTTCCTTCCGCAGCACCTTTGGTAGGCATGCTGATGCTTGGGAATCTTTTCAGGGAATCTTTTGTGGTTGACCGGCTAAATAAGACAGCCCAGAATGAATTGATGAATATTGTAACCATATTCCTGGGCGTAACGGTTGGAGCCACTGCCAATGCAGAGACATTCCTTGCGTGGGGAACAATCAAGATCATTGTTCTGGGCGTTGTTGCCTTCTCTATCGGCACAGCCGGTGGTGTATTGCTTGCAAAGCTAATGAACAAGATTTCCGGCGGTAAGATCAACCCCTTGATTGGCTCCGCAGGCGTTTCAGCCGTGCCTATGGCTGCCCGTGTTTCTCAGGTAGTGGGCCAGAAGGAAAACCCCTCAAACTTCCTGCTCATGCACGCTATGGGCCCCAATGTGGCCGGTGTTATAGGCTCAGCTATTGCTGCCGGTGTGCTTTTGAGCATGTTCGGCTAATTCATGAACCGAATGAAACGGCCTTTGGCCGAACTCAATCCCAGTAAAGGAGAACGCAAATATGCCTAAAGTGCTGATTACCGATACCATCTTGCGGGATGCGCATCAGTCCCAGGCGGCTACCCGGATGAAAACCAGCGAAATGCTGCCGGTGTGCGATAAACTGGACAAGGTAGGATACTATTCCCTGGAGTGCTGGGGCGGCGCTACCTTTGATTCCTGCCTGCGCTTTTTGAATGAAGACCCCTGGGAGCGCCTTCGCTTGCTGCGCAAGGCTATGCCCAACACAAAGCTGCAAATGCTTTTGCGTGGCCAGAATGTATTGGCCTACAAGCACTATGCAGACGATGTAGTGGATTATTTTGTAAAAAAGACACTTGAAAACGGTATTGACATCATCCGCTGCTTTGATGCGCTCAATGACCTGCGCAACATGGAAACAGCTGTAAAAGCAACAAAAAAGTATGGCGGGCTGGCAGAGGTGGCTATGAGCTACACGACTTCCCCCGTGCACACGGAAGATTACTTCGTGAAGCTGGCAGAAGAAATTGAAGCGATGGGTGCGGATATTATCTGCATTAAGGACATGGCTAATCTGCTTTTGCCCTATAGCGCCTATTCCCTGATTCGCAGGCTGAAGGCCGCAACCAAGCTGCCCATCGTTCTGCACACCCACAATACCACCGGTACCGGAGATATGACGCTTTTAAAAGCGGTGGAAGCCGGTGTGGATATAGTGGATACAGCTTTGTCTCCCTTGGGCAATGGCACGGCACAGCCCGCTACCGAGGCGCTGGTGGCCACCTTGCAAGGCACCGAATATGACACGGGCATTGACCTGAAGCTGCTCAGTGAAATCGCCACACATTTCAGAGGTGTGGCCGAAAGGCTGACCAAGGATGGCTGGCGTGATCCGGAGCGGGTGCTCAGCGTTGATGTGAATACACTACTTTACCAGGTGCCGGGCGGTATGCTCTCCAACTTGATCGGGCAATTGAAGCAGGCGAATGCCATGGATAAGTTCTATGATGTGCTTGCTGAAATCCCCAATGTTCGCAAGGACTGCGGATATCCGCCTCTGGTCACCCCCACCAGTCAGATCGTGGGTACCCAGGCCGTAATGAATGTACTGGGTCAGGAGCGCTACAAGATGGTGACAAAAGAAACCAAGGGCTTGCTGCGCGGTGAGTACGGCCGTCTGCCCGCACCGGTAGACGAGGCTGTTCGCAAGAAGGTCATTGGCGATGATACCGTAATCACGCACCGTCCTGCGGACGACATTCCTCCCGAACTTGACAAATACCGGGAAGAAATCCGTGAATACTACGAGCAGGAAGAGGATGTATTGTCCTATGCACTGTTCCCGCAAGTAGCAGTGAAATTCTTCCAATTCCGTCAGGCGCAGAAGTATGGTATTGATCATACGATGCTCAATGCGCAGGATAAAACCATGCCAGTGTGACAAAGTGCTGCTTTTGTAAAGGAAAAGCTTGTGTTTTTGCATGAAGCGTGGTATGATAAACAGGCTTTGATATCAAGGAGGGTTTATACACATGGGCGTGTTACAAGTGATCATCAACATCGTTCTTATTGTCTCCTCATTGGTCATGATCGTTACCGTGCTTTTGCAGAGCGGGCAGACGCAAGGATTGGGTTCTATTGCGGGAGGAGCGGAAACGTTCTTTGGCAAAAACAAAGCCAAGTCTGTTGAAGGCAAGCTTGCCTTGCTTACCAAGATCTGCGCAGGCGTGTTTGTTGCCATGTCCATGCTGACGCTTATTCTCTCCTGACCTAACCACTTACATCACGTATAAATACAGGCCGGCAGTAAATTTCTGTCCGGCCTGTTTGTGTTTCCTAAATATTCTATATCCTTTGGAAACTCATATGCTGAGATTCCGTTACATATCCATATTGCGTTTGCCTTCCATCTTTTCAATCGCTATTTTGATGATTGCGACCGCATGCCAGTATTTATCAATCACTTCTTCAAGGCGGTATGCTCCCGCAGGAGCCAAAGCCATGCTAAAGTCAAAGAGGGCTTTACGCTTTTCTTCCGGATCGGATAGGACTTCTGCCCGCCCGGTTACCAATACGCTCTCGTAATGTGTAGTGAATTTTTCTTCAACAATTGTAGGATTTCTATAGACAGAAAAGGATACCAAAGGCTGATGATTCAAGCAATCCAACTTTTTTCCTTTTATGGCGCAATGGAGATATAGCGCGTTCTTTTTGGCATCAAAGGAATAGTTGATGGGTACGCCGTAGGGAAGACCGTCCGGGGTTACCATGCTCAATGTACCCAAATTGCAGGAAGCGAGAATATCCAAGGCTTGGTCTTGTGGGATCATGCGTTCTGGCTTCATAAAAAAGGCTCCTCCTTTTGGATATAAAATAGGGGAGGCTTCTACGAAACCTCCCCGTGTGGAAACAAAATCAGTATGCTTCGCGGATATCGATGTTCTTGTAGCGCTTCATACCGGTACCGGCAGGGATTAGCTTGCCGATGATTACGTTTTCCTTGAGGCCTACCAGCGGGTCCACCTTGCCTTTGATGGCAGCTTCGGTGAGTACACGGGTGGTCTCCTGGAAGGAAGCAGCGGAGAGGAAGCTTTCAGTGGCCAGAGAAGCCTTTGTGATGCCCAGCAGAATGCGCTTGGCTACCGCAGGCCTTCCGCCTTCCGCAATGGTGCGTTGGTTGGCTTCCTCAAAGCGGAAGATATCAACCAGAGCGCCTGGCAGCAACGATGTATCACTGCTGTCCTCAACACGGACTTTACGCAGCATCTGGCGAACGATGATCTCAATATGCTTATCGGCCACAGCAACGCCTTGGAGGCGGTAAACGCTGAGTACTTCCTTCAAAAGGTATTCCTGTACTGCCTTTACACCCAGGATGCGCAGCAGGTCGTGGGGATTAATGGAACCTTCAATCAACTCATCGCCTGCCTGAACCATTTGCCCGTCTACCACTTTTAAGCGGGAACCATATGTGATTTGGTAGCTCTTGGATTCATGGCCGTCTTCATCGTTGGTGACCACCAGTTCTCGCTTTTTCTTGCTTTCGGCAATGGATACCCGTCCGCTGATTTCACTGAGAATGGCGTCACGCTTGGGTTTCCTGGCCTCGAACAGTTCTTCTACCCGGGGAAGACCTTGTGTGATGTCCTCACCGGTGGCGATACCGCCTGTATGGAAGGTACGCATGGTTAACTGTGTGCCAGGTTCGCCGATAGCCTGTGCGGCAATGATACCGACAGCTTCACCGATATCTACTGCACTGCCGGTAGCCAGGTTGGTGCCATAGCAGCGGGCGCAAACGCCCGTTTCATTGCGGCAGGTCAACACGCTGCGAACAATGGCTTTGGTGATACCGGCTTTTACGAGCATGGCAGCCTTGATATGGTCAATTGTCTCGTTGAGGCGCACCAGCACTTCGCCGGTTGCAGGATCGAGTATGTCTTCCGCAGCCACCCGGCCGCGCAGACGGTCCTCCAGGTTTTCAATAGATTGGCGGCCGCTCATGATATCCTGTACTACGATACCACGAACCTTTTCGCCCCGGGTCTCAAAGCAATCCAGCTCCCGCACGATTACCTCTTGGCTCACGTCTACCAGACGACGGGTCAGATATCCGGAGTCAGCGGTACGTAGTGCGGTATCAGCCAGAGATTTCCGGCTGCCGTGGCTGGAAAGGAAGAATTCTAGAACCGTAAGGCCTTCGCGGAAGTTTGCCCGGATCGGCAGCTCAATGGTTTTTCCGGAAGGGGAGGCCATCAGTCCGCGCATACCCGACAGCTGGCTGACCTGTGCCTTGGAACCACGGGCGCCGGAGTCGGTCATCATGCGGATGGGATTAAACTCATTCAAATTGTCCAGGATATGCTCGCGCAGATCAGCAGTGGTCTTGTTCCAGATATCCACGACCCGTGTATAGCGTTCATTCTCGGAGAGGAGACCGCGGCGGAACATATTATTGATCCGGCGCACTTCTTCATCAGCAATACGCAAACGCTCAGGTTTATCTTCAGGCACCGTAATATCGCTGACGGAAACTGTGATAGCGCCGCGGGTTGAATAAGTGAAGCCCAGCTTCTTTATTGCATCCAGCACCTGAGCAGTTTTATGTACGCCATGAGTACGGTAGCACTGGTCGACAATGCGGCCCAGTTCCTTTTTATTGACCAGATCATCCACTTCAAGGACAAACATATCATCCATGCATTCCCGCTTTTTGAGTCCGATATCCTGGGGAATGGCATCATTGAAAAGCAATCTGCCCAGGGTGCAATCAATCACCTTGCGCTGGGTTACCCCCTGGAAGGTACGGGTAATACGCACGCGGATAGGTGCCTGCAGGCTTAACTGCTGGGTTTGATAAGCCATCAAGGCTTCATCGGGAGAACAGAAGATGCGCCCATTCCCCAGCCCATCGGTCTTTTTCATGGTCAGGTAATAGCAGCCGATTACCATGTCCTGGGTGGGGGATATGACGGGCTTTCCATCCTGCGGCTTCAAAATGTTATTATGAGCCAGCATCAGGAATCTGGCTTCCGCCTGTGCTTCCATAGAAAGAGGCACATGCACGGCCATCTGATCGCCGTCAAAGTCGGCGTTATAAGCAGTACAAACCAGGGGATGCAGTTTCAGCGCCTTGCCTTCTACCAAGATTGGTTCGAAAGCCTGTATGCCAAGACGATGCAGCGTGGGGGCGCGGTTGAGGAGTACAGGATGCTCCTTGATAACGCCTTCCAGGATATCCCACACCTCGGGCTTGATCTTTTCCACCATGCGCTTTGCGCTTTTTACGTTTTGAGCAATTTTCAGGTTGACGAGCCGCTCCATAACGAAGGGCTTGAACAACTCCAAAGCCATCTCTTTGGGCAGGCCGCACTGATACAGTTTAAGCTCCGGGCCTACCACGATAACGCTGCGGCCTGAATAGTCTACGCGCTTGCCCAATAGATTTTGACGGAAACGGCCCTGCTTGCCCCGGAGCAGATCGCTCAGAGATTTCAAAGGCCGGTTGCCGGGGCCGGTGACGGCGCGGCCGCGGCGGCCGTTGTCGATAAGCGCGTCTACAGCTTCCTGCAGCATGCGCTTTTCGTTGCGTACAATGATATCAGGTGCGCCCAGTTCCAACAGCCTTTTCAGGCGGTTGTTCCGGTTGATAACCCGGCGGTACAGATCGTTAAGGTCACTGGTGGCAAAACGGCCGCCATCCAATTGCACCATAGGCCGCAAATCCGGCGGAATGACAGGGACTACGTCCAGGATCATCCACTCGGGGCGGTTATGGCTGGTGCGGAAAGCTTCCACAACCTCCAGGCGTTTTACAGCCCGAGCACGTTTTTGGCCTTCGCCTTCCCGGTCGCGCTCTTTTTCAATCAGTTCGCTGATTTCGCTTTTCAGCTGCTGACTGATCTTGTCCAGATCAAGCTCGAGAAGCATTTCCTTTACGGCTTCCGCGCCCATACCGGCTCTGAAAGAGCCACGGCCGCACTTGGCCTCGATTTCGCGGTAGCGGGCATCAGAAATCAACTCATGCTTTTTAAGCCCGGTTTGATTACTGTCACCAGGATCAAGCACAATAAAAGAAGCAAAATACAGAACTTTTTCAAGCGCGCGGGGCGAAATGTCCAATAACATGCCCATGCGGCTGGGAATGCCTTTAAAATACCAAATGTGGCTGACAGGCGCGGCCAGCTGAATATGGCCCATGCGCTCACGGCGCACCTTTGCCCTTGTTACTTGTACGCCGCATTTGTCGCAGATTTTATCTTTATCTTTGAACTTAATGCGCTTATATTTACCGCAATTGCACTCCCAGTCTTTTTGCGGGCCAAAGATCCGTTCACAGAACAATCCGTCCCGTTCAGGCTTCAAGGTGCGGTAGTTGATGGTTTCGGGTTTGCTGACCTCGCCAAAAGACCAGGCGAGAATCTGTTCGGGAGATGCCATCCCGATTTGGATGGAATCCAGATTGGTCAGTTCAAACAAAAGGGTCCACTCCCTTCAATCTATCCGGGGAAGCCTGCGGGAAGGAGAAATCCCTTCCCGCAAGCGACTTACAGATCATCATCGTCCAGGCTGATATCGCTTAAGGCATCTTCTACATTGAAGTCTTCCAGATCCTCGTCCTCCAAGGAGAAGTCGTCGTCGATGGCGTCGTCCTCCCCATCTTCGGGCAGGAGCGGTAGCCGTCCATCGTCTTCCTCCAGGTCGGCACGACTGGAAGGCAGATCCACAGGCTCCAGATCGTCGTCATCCAATTCGCGGATGATGATTTCCTGCTTGTCCTCGGACAGGACTTTGATGTCCAAGGCCAGAGACTGAAGCTCCTTGATCAGAACCTTAAAGCTTTCCGGCACGCCGGGAGCGGGGATATTGTTACCCTTGACAATGGCTTCGTAGGTTTTTACACGGCCCACCACGTCATCGGACTTAACGGTGAGAATTTCTTGCAGGGTATTGGCCGCGCCATAGGCCTCCAGCGCCCAAACTTCCATTTCACCAAACCGTTGACCGCCAAACTGGGCTTTGCCGCCCAAGGGCTGCTGGGTAACAAGGGAATAGGGGCCGGTAGACCGGGCATGCATCTTGTCATCCACCAAATGGTGCAGCTTCAAGAAGTACATGTAGCCAACCGTGACGGGATTTTCAAAGGGCTCGCCGGTGCGGCCGTCGTAGAGCATGGTTTTGCCATCGGTGCTCTTGCCGGCCATTTTAAGGCATTCCTCGATGTCCTCCTCCGTAGCACCGTCAAATACGGGAGTGGCAATATGCCAGCCCAATGCTTTGGCAGCCATGCCCAGATGCACTTCCAGCACCTGACCCAAATTCATACGGGAAGGTACACCCAGCGGGTTCAAAACGATCTGAAGAGGCGTTCCATCGGGCATGAAGGGCATATCCTCTTCTCTGAGAATACGGGAGATAACACCCTTGTTGCCGTGGCGTCCGGCCATTTTGTCACCCACGCTGATCTTGCGCTTTTGAGCGATATAGACACGAACCATCTGGTTTACGCCGGGAGAAAGTTCGTCGTTGTTTTCCCTGGTGAAGGTTTTGACGTCCACGATGATGCCGCCTTCGCCGTGGGGTACGCGCAAGGAGGTATCCCGGACTTCCCGGGCCTTTTCACCGAAGATGGCCCGCAACAGGCGTTCTTCGGCAGTCAGTTCCGTTTCGCCCTTCGGCGTTACTTTGCCTACCAGGATATCTCCGGAGCGGACTTCTGCGCCGATGCGGATAACGCCGAACTCGTCCAAGTCCTTTACCGCGTCATCGCCAACGCTGGGAATATCCCGCGTTATTTCTTCCGGTCCGAGCTTTGTTTCCCGGGCTTCGGACTCAAACTCTTCGATATGAATGGAGGTGTAAACATCCTCCTTCACCAGCTTTTCAGAAATCAGGACGGCATCTTCATAATTGTAGCCTTCCCAGGTCATAAAGCCGATGAGCACGTTGCGGCCAAGGCCGATTTCACCTTTTTCGGTGGAAGGGCCATCCGCCAGCAGCTGGCCTTTTTCTACCAAATCGCCGTTTTTAACAACCGGACGCTGGTTGATGCAGGTGCCCTGGTTGGACCTGGCAAACTTGATGAGGTGATAACGGTGACGCTCGCCTTGTGTGCTTCTTACAACAATCTCATCCGCGGATACCTTTTCTACCACGCCGTCTTCCTTGGAAAGCACAACCACGCCGGAGTCATGGGCAGCTTTGTATTCCATACCAGTTCCCACGATGGGCGCTTCCGGCACCAAGAGAGGTACGGCCTGACGCTGCATGTTGGAGCCCATCAGGGCGCGAGTCGCGTCGTCGTTTTCCAGGAAGGGAACCATGGCCGTTGCCACGGATACAACCTGCCGGGGGCTGACATCGATATAGTCTACCTGGCTTAACGGCACTTCAATGATTTCGGCTTTGTCGCGGACGGTGATCCTGTCCCTGACAAAGCTTCCGTCGGGCTGAAGCGGTTCGTTCGCCTGGGCAACTTTATAGAAGTCTTCCTCGTCGGCGGTCATATAGACAATTTCTTCGGAAACTTTATGTGTAGCCTTATCCACCTTGCGATACGGCGCTTCGATAAACCCGTATTCATTAATCCGGGCATATGTAGCCAAAGAACCGATCAAGCCGATGTTGGGACCTTCAGGCGTCTCAATGGGGCAGATACGGGCGTAATGGCTGTAATGCACGTCGCGGACTTCGAAGGAGGCACGGTCACGGTTGAGGCCTCCGGGGCCCAGGGCGGACAAACGCCGCTTGTGCGTCAATTCTGCCAAGGGATTGGGCTGGTCCATAAATTGGCTCAGCTGAGACGAACCGAAAAACTCCTTGATAGCAGCGCTGACAGGGCGGATGTTGATAAGTTCGCCGGGGCGCACATCATTGGCATCCTGGATAGCCATACGCTCCCGAACCACCCGCTCCAACCGGCTGAGGCCAATGCGAATCTGGTTTTGCAATAGCTCGCCCACAGACCGTAAACGCCGGTTGCCCAGGTGATCGATATCGTCGGTATTCCCAACGCCATAAGGCAGCCCCAATAAGTAACTGATTGAAGCCACAATGTCGTCGGTTAGAATATGCTTGGGAACCAAGCTGTGAATGTTTTCCCTAACGGCTTCCTTCAATTGATCCGGCTCAACGCTATCGATAATCTTCTTCAGCGTGGGCAAATGGACCATTTCAAGAATGCCGGCTTCCTTGGGCGGGAAGGGCAGATAATGGGATGCATCCACAAAGTTGTTGCCGATTACACGAAGGGTATGATTTTCAACCTGCACATCCACAGAACTAATCCCGCTGTTTTGAATGCGGCGGGCGACATCCATCTCGATTACGTCGCCTTTTTTTACAAGCACTTCACCCGTTGAGGGATCAATGATGTCCTGGGCGGCGGGAAGATTTTGAATACGGATGGCAAGGGACAGCTTTTTGTTAAACTTGTAGCGGCCAACCCGCATGAGGTCGTACCGTTTGGGATCAAAGAACAGGGAATTGAGCAGGTTCCGGGCGCTCTCCTGGCTGGGCGGCTCACCCGGCTTCTGCCGTTTGTAGATTTCGATCAAGCCGTCTTCCTGGGATTTGGCATTGTCGCCCCGCTGCAATGTAGCATTGAGCCGCTCGTCATCACCCATCAAATCCACGATTTCCGCGTCCGTGCCATAGCCCAGGGCTCGCAAAATGACCGTAATTGGAAGCTTGCGGGCCCGGTCAATACGAACCCACAAAACATCGTTGCTGTCGGTTTCATATTCCAGCCATGCACCCCGGTTGGGGATGATGGTGGCAGAGAAGAGGCCTTTACCGGCCTTGTCGATCGTACGGCCAAAGTAAACGCCGGGGGAGCGAACCAACTGGCTTACGATAACACGCTCCGCGCCGTTGATGATAAATGTGCCATGGTCGGTCATGAGGGGGAAGTCCCCCATGAACACATCGGATTCTTTTATTTCGCCGGTTTCCCGGTTTTTGAGTCGCACGAACACCTTTAAAGGTGCCGCATAGGTCATGTCGCGCTCTTTGCAGCGCTCCACAGAATGTTTTGGGGTTTCGTCCAGGGAGTAGTCTACGAATTCAAGCACCAGATTCTCACTGTAATCGGTGATCGGTGAGACGTCGGCCAGCACCTCGCGCAGGTCTTCTTCCAAGAAACGTCGGTACGAATTTTTCTGGACTTCGATCAAATCGGGCATGTCCAGCACTTCGTCGATGCGCGAGAAGCTCATGCGCGTGCGAAGCTTCCCCATCTGAACCTCGTGCACCATAAAAAGCCATCACCCCTTATGTTGTGAAACCAGCATCTGTTTCCAGCAAAATATTTGCGTTTTCCCGTTGCAATTTTTTTCGAAACCGTGTACAATACATTTCAACGGGAAAGTCATACTTTCGCACGGTAACAATACTGATGCAAGTTTAAAGTCTATCACGATTACCAACCCTTGTCAAGGGTGGTTGCGCTTTTTTTGCCTCCATTTTAAAATTTTTCTTAAAATTGATGCATAAATAAAGGAAGAAAGCCGAAATTGCCATCAGGCAGGCGGCTTTCTTCCTTATAATTAACCTTTTTTGTGGGCGCAGGGGATTACCACATTGAAACGACTCCGACGTTTTTGAAATACTGCATGACGATTTCCTCGCCTTTCATACCCGATTCCGCCAGGCGGTAGGCACCCCATTGCGGCATCCCGACTCCATGACCGTATCCCTTTCCAGCCATGGATACAGAACCATTTTCATACTTTACGTTGGTGAGAAGTGTGGATCGCATCTTTGTACTGTCCAGCGCAATACGCAGTTCCGCGGCATCTACTTCCGTTCCGCCGACGGAAAGGGTAAGGGCACGTCCGCTTTCTCCCTTTTTTCCAACAGAGACGCTATCAATAGAGGAGATCGTGGAGCCAGCTTTCTTGCATGCGGCAAGGAACTCCTTTTCGGAGAAGGTTGCTGACCAGGTCTTGGAATCTTCCGGCGCCTTGTCGCTTTCCTGACCTTTTGCGATCATGGTATAAGGGGGTTCTTCCTCGTCATATCCTAAACCTTCTTTGGCGAGGGCGGTGGTACCTCCGGAATGGGCATGAAACCAGGCATAGGGAAACTCTCCTTCATAGGATAACACCTCGCCTTTTGTTTCTGCCACGGCTTGTTTGATCCGGTCGTTTACATCCGCTGCATTATAGGCTTGCGCCTCTTCAATATCGGTGGAAATATCGGCACCTTCATATTTGCTTTCTTTTTCGGTAGTGAATTTTAAAACAAAGGTCCGGGCAAGAATGGCCTGGGCTTTTAAAGCCTCCATGGGCCAGTCGTTTTTCATTTCACCGGCCAAAACGCCGGCAACATAAGTTTCAATGTCCATTTCCCGAACCTTTTTATCCTCAACAACATACACCTGCAAAACCGGCGGACCGCCGCTTCCTGACTTTTTGAGTTTATCGGGCAAGGCGGGAGCGGGAGCTTTAGTGCCCGCTGCACTGGTGTTGGGGCTTGCGTTTGGGATTAGTTCAGCATCTGCAGTCGATGTGCAACCTGCAAGTAAGAAGCCGCATAGCAGGCATATAAGCAGCCGATAGCCTATGCGCATGTGATACCCTCCTCATAGCATGTGTTGATTTCAGTTTCTCCGGGCATATTGAAAATTAGCCACAGAGCACCTTGGGAATTGCTGGCGCAAGGCGCGCCTATCGCCTGCTGTCGGAAGCTATTTATAAATAGGAAGCTATTAGCTCATTGACATTTGCATATACACATGGCATGCTTCAGGGAAAAGTATGGAGTCACATGAAATCTTTTTGACCATAACAGATTGACAGAAAAAGAAAACAATGTTATGATGATGTGGTTGTCCGCAAGCCACGGTTAACTATGCCTTTTTTGAAGATATTTCAAGGGCTGAACCGTTATGAAAGGAGCGATGCCGTATGCTGGAGGCGTTAAAAAACGCTCAGGATCGCGTGGTGGGTACCAAGCAGTTGCTTAGAGCCTTGGAAAGCGGTCGCATTGCTCAGGTTTTTGTGGCCCAGGATGCGGACGACTTTATCTACCGCAGGGTACGCACAGCCGCCGAGGCGGCTCATGTGCCTGTCACCGTGGTAGATACCATGGCGCATCTGGGTCAGGCCTGCCATATTGAGGTAGGAACTGCCGCAGCGGGAATTGCGCGCTGAATCATTATGCCTATAGGCTTCCGAGGGTTGCGGAAGTGTTATAGATATCAATCCAGGAGGTGCTTCCATGCCCACGATCAATCAATTGATCCGCAAGGGAAGGGAAAAGGTCGTCAACAAGTCGACTGCGCCCATTTTGCAGGGATGCCCGCAAAAGCGCGGTGTTTGCCTGAGCGTGAAAACTACCACGCCTAAAAAGCCGAACTCCGCTTTACGCAAAATTGCCAGAATCAGGCTTACAAACCTGATCGAAGGTACATGCTATATTCCGGGGATCGGTCATAATCTGCAGGAGCATAGCGTGGTACTCATCCGCGGCGGACGTGTTCGCGACCTGCCCGGTGTACGGTATCATATCATCCGTGGTGCGCTGGATACTGCCGGTGTGGCCAAGCGGATGCAGGGTCGCTCACTGTACGGCGCAAAACGCCCGAAGAAGTAATTCTACGCACAAATGCCCAATGCACGGCCTGCGAGGGCAAGGGCTTTACCCTGCTCGGAACGGTAGGGATAAACGAGGCCCTTTTGCCTTTAGGTCCGTGTCCCGCAATCTTGCGGGGATGGCGTGATGCTGACATGCCGTCAGGCGGCGCGTGCAATCATCCTTACCGCTTATGCATGAGGAGGGAAAGACATGCCCCGTCGTGGATTTATACCCAAGCGCGAGGTGCTCCCAGATCCCGTACATGGGACGACTGTAGTCACCAAGCTCATTAATCAAATTATGCTGGAGGGCAAGCGTGGCGTCGCTCAGACGATTTGCTACGATGCCTTTCAGGCGATTGCCGAGAAAGCCGGCAAAGATGCAAACGAAGTCTTCAATGCCGCTGTGGCCAATGTGGCCCCCCAGTTGGAAGTGAAGGCCCGCCGCGTAGGCGGCGCTACCTATCAGGTCCCCATTGAGATCCGGCCCGAACGGCGCCAAACGCTGGCCCTTCGCTGGATCGTGGAATTCAGCCGCAAACGTGGGGAAAAGACCATGGCACAGAGGTTGGCGGGCGAACTGTTGGACGCTGCCAACAATACAGGCAACGCTGTCAAGCGCAAAGAGGAAATGCACCGCATGGCCGAAGCGAACAAGGCGTTTGCCCATTATCGGTGGTAAGCCGGATGTCAAAAACCGATTACCGCGGCTATTCTAATGATTTCGCAGAAAGGAGAACGAACCACAATGCCTAGAAGTCACCCTTTGAATATGGTGCGCAATATTGGCATCATGGCGCATATCGACGCCGGAAAAACAACTACAACCGAGCGCATTTTGTTCTACACGGGGCGGGTCCATCGCATGGGGGAAGTGCATGAAGGCGCTGCCACCATGGACTGGATGGCCCAAGAGCAGGAGCGCGGCATTACCATCACTTCAGCCGCCACCACCTGTCAGTGGAAGGGGCATCGTATCAATATTATCGACACCCCCGGTCACGTGGACTTTACGGTGGAAGTGGAACGCTCCCTGCGCGTACTGGACGGCGCCGTTGCCGTGTTCTGCGCCAAGGGAGGCGTAGAGCCTCAGAGTGAGACGGTTTGGCGTCAGGCCAATAAATATCATGTGCCCCGTATGGCCTATGTAAACAAGATGGACATTACTGGCGCTGATTTTTATCGTGTTGTGCGAATGATGAAAGACCGGCTGAATGCCAACGCGGTTCCCATCCAACTTCCCATCGGCAGCGAGGGCGGTTTTCGTGGGATTATCGACTTGGTAACCATGAAGGCCGAAGTGTATTACGACGATGATGGCAAGGATGTCCGGGAAGAGGAAATCCCCGCGGATATGCAGGAAATTTCTCAGGAGTACCGCGCCGCACTCATCGAATCCGTAGCGGAAACCGATGAAGCCCTGATGGAAAAATTCTTTGAGGGTGAGCAGCTCAGCACGGAAGAGATTATGAATGCCATCCGCAAGACCACCATCGCATGCAAAATGACCCCTGTACTGTGCGGTACGTCCTACCGTAACAAGGGTGTGCAGCCGATGCTGGACGCGGTGGTCGCATATCTTCCCAGCCCCTTGGATATTCCGTCGGTCAACGGAACAGCGCCTGATGATCCGGAAAAGGCCTTGGTTCGCCATCCCACAGATGATGAACCCTTTGCAGCCTTGGCTTTCAAAATCATGGTAGATCCTTTTGTAGGAAAATTGGCCTTCTTCCGTGTATATTCCGGTGTTCTGCAAAGCGGCAGCTATGTACTGAACAGCACAAAGCAAAAGCGGGAACGCATGGGCCGTATCCTTCGGATGCATGCAAATCACCGGGAAGACGTGGATTCTGTATACGCCGGCGAGATTGCCGCTGCGGTAGGGCTGAAGGATACTACGACCGGAGATACCTTGTGTGATGAAAAGGATCAGATCATCCTCGAATCCATGGAGTTCCCGGATCCGGTTATCCGTGTGGCTATCGAACCCAAAACCAAAGCCGGCCAGGATAAGATGACAATGGCCCTCATCCGGCTGGCAGAAGAAGATCCGACCTTTAAAACTTATACCGATCAGGAGACTGGCCAGACGATTATCGCCGGTATGGGCGAACTTCATTTGGAGATCATCGTGGATCGGTTGATGCGGGAGTTCAAGGTGGAAGCCACAGTGGGCAAACCCCAAGTGGCCTACAAGGAGACCATCCGCAAAATGGCAAAGGCAGAAGGCCGTTATGTCCGTCAGACCGGCGGTCATGGTCAGTTTGGCCATTGCTGGATCGAATTGTATCCCCAAGAACCTGGCAAAGGATATGAGTTCGAAAGTAAAATTGTTGGTGGTGTGATTCCTAAGGAATTCATCGCCCCCATTGATGCTGGCATTCGTGAAGCTTCGGCTTCCGGCAGCCTGGGCGGTTTTGAAGTGGTTGATTTCAAGGCGGTTGTAGTGGACGGTTCTTACCACGAGGTAGACTCCTCTGAAATTGCCTTTAAAATTGCCGGTTCCATGGCATTCAAGGAAGCCATGCGCAAAGCTGATCCCTGCTTGATGGAGCCCATGATGAAGGTTGAGGTTATTGTGCCTGAACAGTATATGGGCGATGTCATCGGTGATGTGAGCAGCCGCCGCGGACGCATCGAAGGAATGGAATCCCGTATGGGAGACCAAACCATTCATGCATTTGTGCCTCTCAGTGAAATGTTTGGCTATGCTACCGATCTGCGTTCCCGCACTCAGGGCCGCGGCATGTACAGCATGCAGTTTGACCACTATGAAGAAGTGCCCAAGAGCGTAGCGGAAAAGGTCGTAGGCAAGCGCGAATAAGCCGATTGGTTTTTAGCGGGCATGCCCGCAACACATTTTCAATGCAAACAAGGAGGACATAACCCATGGCCAAGCAAAAGTTTGAACGCACCAAGCCGCATGTGAATATCGGCACGATCGGGCATGTTGACCACGGCAAGACGACGTTGACGGCAGCCATCACCATGGTGCTGGCCAAGCACGGCGGCG
>JAEVYX010000091.1 GCA_023392515.1 Bacillota bacterium
GGCTGGAAGGCTCCACCATCGACCTTGCCAACGACTTTGATCCGGTAGCCCTGGAGCTTGGCACCGTGGATGGCCAAATCTACGGCCTGCCGTGGAGCATGGAAGCCATGTGCCTGGTTTACAATAAGCAGATGTTCAAGGATGCCGGTCTTGACCCCGAAGCTCCCCCCACCACCTGGGCGGAAGTCATCGAATATGCCCAGGCCCTCACCAAGGATTTGAATGGTGATGGCACCGTGGATCAGTACGGCTACGGCCTGGTTGGCAACCTGCAGGGCAACACCTGGTTCCGCTTCATCCCGGAAATCTGGAGTGCTGGCGGCGAAGTTGCCAACGCAGACATGACCGAGAGCACCCTGAATTCCCCCGAAGCCATTGAGGCTGCCAAGTATTACACCGGCCTTCTCACCGAATACCATGTTGCTCCCGAAGGCGCGGTCAACAACGGCGCTGCCGAGATCCGCACACTGTTCAACAACGGCAAGGTTGCCATGTATGTGGACGGACAGGCTGCTGTAAAGAACATTCAGAAGGATGCCCCCAACATCGATGTGGGTGTTGCCCTGTGGCCCGGTAAAGACGGCCCTGTGAAGGCCGGCTTGGGCGGATATTACATTGCCACCCCCAAAAATGCCGCCAACCCCGATGATGCCTGGGAATTCATTCAATACTTCCTCTCCAAGGAAGTGCAGGAATACTTCCCCATTGCATTCCCGGCCAACCTGAAGGCGCGCGGCACCGACCGTTTCAGCGATCCCATTTCCCAAGTGTTTGCCCAGCAGATTCAGAACACCAAGAACTTCCAGCCCTTGAACGATACGCCCGCTGCCCAGGAAGTGATTATGAACACCGTGCAATCCATGCTGACAGGCGTCATGACGCCCGAAGATGCGATGAACGATGCCAAGCTTCAGATCGATGAAATTTTAGCCCAGTAATCGCATGACAGCTCCGGCATGGCATGGATTGTCATGCCGGAGCCTTCTTATAAAACTTCACAGAGAATACACCTTGGAGGGAAGAAACGTGAAAAAGCTTGCCCTTAAAAGCAATCGCGATTATCCAATCCTATACTTGCTCCCCGCCTTTGCGGTGCTGATATTGCTGGTCGGGGCGCCCTTGGTGGATAATCTGATGAAAAGCTTCAGCGCAAACGGGGTATTTCCCACTGTCAAAAACTATGAAAAGCTGTTTAAGGACCGCTATTTTGTTTCCGACCTGAAAAACACTTTTGTCTGGCTGGGGTACACGGTAACCTTTGAAATGATTTTCGGCCTTTTAATCGCGGTGCTGCTGAATATGAAAATCCGTTTTCAGAAGCTGTTTCGCACAGTGTTCATCGTTCCCTGGGTCATCCCATCGGTGGTAGTGTGCATTATCTGGAAATGGATCTACAATGCGGATTACGGCATTTTGAACCATTTCCTGCTCTCCCTTGGCATCATTGATAAATATCAGCTTTGGGTTTCAGACCCCAAGCAGGTACTGGCCTGCATTGCCGTGGTGTATGTCTGGAAGATTGCGCCGTTTGTAATGATTATGTATCTGAGCGGGCTGCAGTCCATCTCACAGGATATTTATGAGGCTGCGCGCATCGATGGCGCGAACTGGTTTACCCAGGTGTTTAAGATCACCATACCGCTGCTCTTCCCGGTTATGCGGTCGGTTCTGTTGGTATCCATGATCTGGTCACTCAACTCGTTTGTGTATGTGTATGCCATCTCCCGAGGCGGACCCGCGAGGGTATCGGAGCTGGTACAGATCTTCATTTACAAAACGGGTATTGAGCAATATAAGTTTGAGTATTCGGCAACGGCAGCCAATGTGTTTTTCCTGATTGTAATGGCCATTGCCTTTGTGTATATCGTACTGACTGAGAAAAAAGAAGAAAGCATGACGTGAGAGGAGGAAGAATATGCGACACATCGGGAAAGCTGCCAAATACGTGGTTTTATGCCTGCTTGGCATCATCGTAGCCTTTCCCTTTTTCTGGATGGTATCCTGCGCGCTGCGCAGGCCGAATGAGCTTTTGACCTCCCCACCGCAGCTACTTCCCAGCCAGGCCATACCGGACAACTTCCGTCATGTTTTAATGGAAACCGATATTCCCCAATATTTTATGAACACGGTGTTTGTAGCAGGGCTGGCGACAATCCTGTGCATCATCATTGCGCTGCCTGCCGGATACTCTTTCGCCAGGCATAAATACCGGGGCAAAAACGTGGTGATGGTGCTTATTCTGCTATGCAACATGATCCCGCAAGCCTCTACGCTGGTACCGCTGTACCGTGGGCTTAACAGCCTGAACCTGATCGACAAAAAGTATGCAATTTCCTTTACCCACCTCTTGTGCATGCTGCCCTTCTCCATTATGATGATCCGCGGCTTTATCAGAACCTTGCCAAAGACTTTGGAGGAGGCGGCCCTGATTGACGGCTGCAACAAAGTGGGCACCATGGTGCGTATCATTCTCCCCGTGGCCGCGCCTGGGATTTTCGCCACCGCAATGTATGCGTTTATGATCTCCTGGGAGGAATTTTTATACGCGATGACATTCTCCACGGGCAAGGCGGCGCGCACGATTTCGGTAGGCCTGGAAATGTTCTCCTCAGAGTTCAAGGTAGACTGGTCGTCCATACTGGCTTCGGCGGTACTGATGACGCTGCCGATTCTGCTGCTGTTCTTTTTGATACAGGATGTGTTTATTGCCAGTGCCGTAGGCGGCGCAATTAAAGAATAAGCTTATCGAAAGGATAGATGAAATATGAACGAAAAGATTCGCTGGGGCGTGCTGGGATATGCGGGAATCGCATACAAGCATGTCATTTCCGCCATGGTGGAGGCCAAAAACGCCGTGCCCTACGCCATCGCTTCCCGCAGCAAGGAAAAGTTGATGGATGCGAAAGAAAAATTCGGTTTTCAAAAGACGTATGAAGATTACGCTTCCCTTTTACAGGACCCGGATGTGGATGCGGTATATATCCCCCTGCCCAATGCTCTGCATAAGGAATGGACCATCAAGGCCGCCCGTGCCGGCAAACATGTGCTGTGTGAAAAGCCCCTGGCGCTGACCGAGGCGGACTGCCTGGAAATGATCGCCGTCTGCAAGGAATGCGGCGTAAAGCTGATGGAAGCCTTCATGTACCGCCTGACCACCCGCACAAAAAAGCTGAAGGAGCTGCTGGATTCAGGCGTGATCGGGGAAGTGATGCATATCAATTCCACCCAGCGGTTTCTGCTCAAGGATAACGGCAACGTCCGTGTCAGCGAAGCTTTAGGGGGCGGAAGCTTGCGGGATGTGGGTTGCTACCCCATTAACATCATCGGCATGATCATTAAGGATGAGCCGGTCTCCTTCTGCGCACAGAAGGTAATGTTTCAAGGCGTAGACAAGGCCTTGAGCGCCGTGCTCAAGTACAAGAGCGGGGCCATCTGCACAGCCAGCTCCGGGTTTGATGCCTGTTCTACCCTGCTGACTGAAATCAACGGCACCCAAGGCACCATTATTATGCGGGATTCGTTCATTGACACCGATGTTCCCATTCTGCTAATCAAGGATGGTGTAACAACAGAGGTTCCTATTCAAGCCTGCAAACGCTATGTGCTGGAAGTAGAGGAATTCTCCGACGCGGTGCTTTGTGACCGGGAACCCGCCCTTGATTTGAACGAAGTGGTGCGCAACAACCGCCTGATTGAAAAAATACTGGAGGTTGCGCAATGACCCTTAGATTTGGTATCATAGGCGCGGGGAATATTGCGGCTAAATTCTGCTCAGCATCAAGGCTTGCGAAGGACGTGGAAGTAGTTGCCGCAGCCAGCAAAAGCATCGCTCGGGCGGAGCAGTTTGCCGCCGAAAACAACGTACCGGCCGCCTATGGGGATTATTGCGAAATGCTGGAAAAGGCGGATATGGACGCTGTTTACGTGGCGACAACCGGCAATTTCCACTTCGAGAATATCATGCTGTGCCTTGAACACCATAAGCATGTGCTGTGCGAAAAAGCCATGGTGATGACCACAGCCGAGGCAGAGGCCGTTTTTGCAAAGGCAAGAGAAAACAATTGCTTTGTGATGGAGGCCATGTGGTCATGCTTTGTACCGTCGGTACAAAAGGCGCGCCAATGGATTGCCCAAGGACTGATCGGTCCGGTACAGATTGCCACTTATACAGGCGGCATCAATGCGCCGGCTGAGCACCGGATCTATGACAAATCCCTGGGCGGCGGGGCGCTGTACGACCTTATGGTGTATCCCATCGAAATCGTGTCCTACATTGTCAATCATCCTTTGAAAAATTTGCAAAGTCACCTTCGCTTTGGCGAAACCGGTGTGGATGAGATGAACAGCCTGATTCTCCACTTTGAAACCTGTGACGCCATGCTTGCATGCTCGACGCATGCGCGCATCCCCTCCCCCGCAGCATTTTACGGCCCGAAGGGATATATCTTGCTGCACAAAGCACACATGGCATCCTATTGTGAACGCTACGACGGGCAATTTCAATTGGCGGAACGCTTTGATTACCCAATTGAAAACGGGTTCGAGTTTGAAATCGCTCATGTACGCGACTGTATTCTCCAGGGTAGGCTGGAAAGTGAAATCATGCCCTGGTCATCCACGCTGCAATGTGTGAACATATTTGAAAGGTGTTTTGAAAATGCCCATTGCGAATGAAGCCATCCAAGCCTTGATCAACAAAACAGCACAACAGGAAAAGGACCTGGTTTTTAAATCCTTTGATATGGCGGATGCCTGGGAAATCGGACAGATGATACGCAAGCGCATTCTGGCATACGGCGGTGATGCGGCGATAGACATTACGGTGAACGGTCTGCAGCTTTTCCATTGTGTGGCTGGCCACCCCGTCCCCCATAACACCACCTGGATTGGACGCAAGCGGAACATCGTACTGGAATATTGGGAAAGCTCCTACCGTGTAACGCAGGAGCTGCTGCTCTCAGGCAAAACCCTGGAGGAGCGCGGGCTTTCCACAAAAGATTATGCGCTTTCCGGCGGTGGCTTTCCCATTCGCGTTGAGAATTTAGGGGTCGTCGGAACCGTTGTGGTATCCGGCCTTCCGCAAACCCACGATCATCAATTCATTGTGGATGCTATTGCGGAGTTTTTAGGCGTTAAGACAGTTTCCATATTGGAATGAACATTTTTAATACTTTGTGAACATAGCCGGGGCGGCACCTTTTTCAGGCGCCGCCCCATTTTTATGCATCCAAGGTTTTATAGGCCTTGTTCTTTAGGCTCAGGAAGCTGGAAACAGCGCCCATTATGCCGGTCAGCAAAAACATTAGTGCGATTCCCGCACCATCGCCTGTCCCTACCAGCAGAGAAAGTGCCCGGCTGAACGGGGAAGATCCTGCCATAAATGGTTCAAAGACGTTGTCTGCAAGGTAGCCGCCCAGAAAAAGGCCTAACGGAATGGTACAGAATTGAATGGTATCCCGGGTTGCAAACACCCGGCCCTGGAGCGGCATGGGAACCTTTGTCCGCATGATGGTAGTAAGGTTCGCGCTCAAAAATGGAAGCGGCAGATTGCCAAAAAACGCTGCCAACACCCAAATGATGGTATTCCGGCTTACCGCCCATAGGATATTGCAAATCAGAAACGACACGCCGCAGGAAAGAAACACAACCTTGGCCTTCCGTTTTGGAGGCTTTAATGCTGTGACAAGGATACTGCCCGTAAGCGTACCGAAACCGATACAGGAGGATACCAGCCCCAGCGTCGCCTGATTGTCTCCAGTCCGGGCCAGGATCATCGCAGGCAAAATACCAAATCCCGTCATATATGCGATGAGATTGATGAACGAAAAGAAAAGAATAAGCTGAAAAACCGGTTTGTGCGCGCGCAAAAAGCCCAGCCCTTCCAGGCAGCTTTT
>JAEVYX010000095.1 GCA_023392515.1 Bacillota bacterium
GACTTTAAATCCGAAGCCAGCGACATGTGCGGTGGCTTCGGAAGCCTTGCACAGCAAGGTTTCCTTACACCCTTCACCGGCCGTGAGCATGGCTCACAGGTGAAGGGTGCAGACTCGAAAAAGCGGCATAGCCACTTTTTCGACACGCTGACCCGTATCTGAACAGATACGGGCTTAAATTATGGCATGGTTCAATTAACTCAGTCCATTCAAATAGGTTTCTACCTGCGTCAGGATAAGGAGGGTTTCATACTTCATTTGGGTAGCCATTGCAACTGAACCTACGGTGGATTTTTCCGCGGTTAACTTCGATGAAGCGGTTACCTGGGTTAGAATTGATAACAAATCCTTGATAACCGCAAGCCTGGGTTCCGGGAAGCGCTGGTTTATGACTTGGAATAATGTATCCGCCTGCTTGGAAAGGCCTGCCAAGGATGTCAGCACCTGTTCCATATCCATTTCACGCCCGTCCATGGAAACTGAAAGATCACAGAATTCTTCCAGTACCGTCGGCAAAAATTGAAAGCCTGCTTCCAGGGCATCCAATTGTCCTGCAGCACCTTTTAGGCTTAGCACAATCTCGGGAAGCACTATTTCGTATACGTAGGAATCTATATCATGCTGGCTCTTTAACTGCTGCCGAACGGTTTGGGCATCTTCCCTTGTTGGGTACAGGGCCGCAAGAACCCGATATCGGCTGTCGTGGCGCACAAAGCCTGCGGCACCCCTTTGCGCATAAGTAGCTGCCTGGATTTTTGCCGAATCTTCATTTTCATATGCGCCTAGCTGAATGGTAAACCAGCTTCTGGATGTTATGGTAAGTTCCCTGGCCGTTGGGGTTTCATCAAATGAACCGGCTATCAGGGTAGGGGTAGGGGTCACTTTTGTTTCCACAATGATTCCACTGTTCCTGTCCCCCAGCAACCCGGACAAGATCAATAGGCACGACAAAAAAAGCAGCGCTGCCGTCAGTACCCGCTTTGCGCCGCCATGCGCCGGGTATGTCCGTTTTTCAACCTTTGTACTACGCATATTGATTCCTCCTTGTCCCAATCGATACACCCTATGACAGACAAGAAGGAAATATGCAAAAACCTTGAAACAGCTTTTAACCTGTGTTAGGATAGGTTAAGCGGCTTAAGACTAAGGAAGGTGCAAGCTTTTGCGTTATCATATTGATACCATTCCTTTATGGGATGCAGTCAAGCTATCCGGCGAATGCCCTTTGTGTGCCATCAAGCGCAAGAACGAGCTGATTGAAATACAGCGCTTCTTGGGTGCTTCTGTTATGGAGCCGGATACACGAATACAAGTCAATGGTAAGGGCTTTTGTACCCATCATGCCTCCATGATGTTTGCAGAAAAAAACCGGTTGGGCATAGCGCTTTTAATGCATTCCCATCTTGTCGAAACGGAAAAGAAACTGAAGGCTATCCTGCAAGCCGCCAAGAAGGCGGCAGATGATGGTGCGGATACACCGGCAATCAGCCGCTTTTTGGGCGGAAAGGGAACAGCCTCCATGACTTCGCTTACCAACGCAGCCAAGGAGCTTGAAGAAGTATCTTCTTCCTGCATCCTGTGCGAAAGCCTGAAAGCTAATATGGCGAGATATACTTATACCTTTTTATATTTATGGAAAACAGATATGGAATTTCGCAAAACGGTAGCAGAATCAAAGGGCATGTGCATTCCCCACGCCGGTCAACTGCTTTCCATGGCCGGGGATACGCTTTCCCACAGAGAATTGCCGCTGTTTATAGAGCAATTGATGGATTTGATGGAAACGAATTTAAAACGTATTGAAAACGATTTGGAATGGTTTACTTTAAAATTTGATTACCGCAATTCGGACAAGCCTTGGAACAACTCAAGGGATGCAGTCGAGCGTACCATCAACAAGATTGATGGTTGGTGTGTGGGAGAAGAACCATATCCAGAGAAGTAAGTTAATCTGCAGAGGTATATTGCTCCAGTTTTACTCCCGCTTCGCTAAATATCTCCAAGGAAAATGCGTCCGGGTATCCTTCCTGATACACAACTCTTTGGATTCCCGCATTGATAATCATCTTGGCACAAACGGAGCAGGGTTGGTGTGTGCAATACAGCGTTGCCCCATCAATGGAAATTCCCAGCTTGGCTGCCTGGATAATAGCATTTTGCTCCGCATGGATGGCATAGCATAGCTCCGCTCTTGTTCCCGAGGGGATGTTCATCTTTCGCCGCATGCACTCTCCGCGTTCTTTACATGTGCGAAGGCCGGCGGGAGCTCCATTGTAACCTGTGGTCATAATCCGTTTATCTTTTACAATCACGGCGCCGATGCTTCGACCTTCCATATAACAGCTTGTCCATCCCGCAATCACATGTGCCAATTGCATAAATCGGTGATCCCATTTGTCCAAGACATAAGCCCCCTCTTTACTTGTGGAGACACCGCAAGTTTTTTTTATTATACGGTGTTTGTACACCTCTGTCAAACCAACATTTGAACCTGATCCGCGGCATATCCTCTTTCGGGGGGGATGCCCATGGCAAAACAATCCATCCGGAAACAGGCGATGCTGCTTACCTTTACCAATACGCTGGTACGGGCGCTGGGATTTGCAATGCGGGTATGGTTCTCCAGGGTTTTAGGAGCGGAAATCATGGGAATTATGGAGCTGTCAAGCTCTGTTCACATGCTGGCCATAACGCCGGCTACGGCCGGTATTCCGCTAGCCGTCAGCCGTCTGACAGCAAAGGCTCCGCCTGACCGCAAGGAAGAAGCATTGCATGCCGCCAAGCTGCTGGTACGACGCATTTCTCTGATCCTGATCCCCTCGTTTTTATTACTTTCACCGCTGTTTGCCCGTCTTCTAGGCGATGAGCGCACTTTTCCGTCCTTGATCATGAGCGCGCCCTGTATATTGATACTTGGCTATTCCGCCGCTTACAACGGGTATTGTTATGGCATGGAAAACGCCTGGCCGCCTGCCTTGAGCGAACTTACGGAGCAAGTGCTGCGGTTTTCGGTGGCTTTTCTTCTGCTAAAATCACTTCCAAACCTTTCCCCAGCCTGGATGGCTGCTGTTCCAGGGTTTTCCACTACTGTGGCCGAAGCGGTTGGTCTAGCGCTGGTGCTTTGGCTTTTGCATTTGCCAAGGGCAAAAACTCCGCCTTCGGAATCAACAAAGAAGCGGCTGTTCCGCCTCACCTTGCCGCCCACAGTAACCCGGCTATGCAACACAGCGCTCCGTTCTCTTAATGCCATTTTGATTCCAATGCGCTTAAGGTTTTCAGGACTTACCGCTGTAGAGGCGACGGCCCGATTCGGTATGCTGACCGGCATGGTAATGCCGCTATTGATGCTCCCTTCTGTGTTCACCGGTGCTTTGGCTATGCTGTCCACACCGGCTATGGCAGCACGTGAAAATAATTTGCCTGCCCTTCGCAGCATTAGTTTTCGCCTGCTTATCGTTTCTGGGCTTACGGGAATAGTCTGCACGGCAGGCCTGTATCTTTTAGCGCCTATACTGGCTGTAAAAATGTACAGATTGCCGGAATTGGCACCCCTTATCCGTTATCTATGCCCTACGGTGTTCATGCTATCATTGCATCAGGTTTTAGGAGGAATGATCGCCGGCCTGGGAAGGCAAAAGCAAGCCCTCTATGGCACGCTTTTTGGTGCGGGAATCACGCTGGTATCCAGTTGGTTTTTAACCGCATCCCCCGCTTTGCGTTTGTATGGCGCCGCCTTATCCTTCATGCTGGGTCAGGCTTGTACAGTTATCTGGAACTGTGTTGTACTGTTTCTTCGCTTAACAAATAAATGCCCGCCTGCGGCGGGCATAGAGAATGATGGAGAAATTGCAAGTGCTCAAGTGTAAATCTGCATTAGGTGCGGTGATAGATGCGATCTAATTCCTGGGTTGGATTTCCGGATGCGTCATACACGATCAGGGGCGGCAACAGGTGAAGCTGTGGCTTCCCATCCTTTACACCATCTATAAGCACCAAATTTGGAGGCTTATCGGCTTTAGGATAGACCAAGCGCAAGCGTTTGGGTTCTATTTTTTCCTGTCGCATAGCATCCATCAATTCTAACATTCTTTGAGCCGGAAAAACCATGGCAAGCCTTCCCCCGTTTTTCAACAAAAGCTTTGCTACATGCACGATTTCCAAAAGTGTGCAGGTTCCTTCGTGCCTCGCAATACGAAGCGCATCCACGGGATTTTGCAGGGTGCTTCCCGCTTTACCATAAGGCGGGTTGCAGATTACAAGATCTTTTTGGCCTCTTGGCAATACGTCCGCGGCCTGGCGCAGATCCTTCTCATGAATGGTGATTCGTGACTCTAAGCTGTTGAGGGTAACACTTCTTCTTGCCATATCTGCCATATCAGGCTGAATTTCGAATGCATCAAAGACGGTGTGTGCAGCCCGTCCGCTGATCAAAAGGGGCAGGATGCCGGTGCCGGTGCCCAAATCAGCCACCCTGTCCCCCGGACGTGCCATGGCAAAATCGGAAAGGAGCACGGCATCCATTCCAAAGCAAAACATTTGCGGGTTCTGGATGATCTTCAAGCCGCAAAACTGGAGATCATCCACACGTTCCAAGGGGTTTGACAATAGCAACGCTCCCCTGTCTCATTCATCATTGGGGAAAATCATATACTGGGTCATACAATAGCCTTCCTTATCCAGATAGCGCACCTTGCACCAGGTTTCGCCCCGCATGGTAACCGTCAGTGTTTCCCCTTTGGGCATTTCCATAATCAATGTTGCAGTTTCACTGCATGCTTCACGAAGGTTAAGGCTACTGTTAACCGGGTTTATAATGGCCACCTCGTTCTCGACCGACACCATGGTGGGGTCCAGAACAGGCTGCTCTGGCAGCGATACTTCAGGATTTGCTGCAGGGGCCTGCTCTGTGGTATCAGTTTCCGTAAGCGCAGGTGGGGTTGTATCCGTTTGCTGTGCGGGTGTTGAGGAAGATGTATCGGTTTGAGCCGTATCACCAGTTCCTCCGGTAACCGTGTTATCCGCTGCAGGACTGGCAACAGCTGCTGCAGCAAGTTCTGTTGGCTTCAGGAAGGCGAGATATTTCGTCATGGCATAACCGGTCATCCCATTATAGGATACATTGGACCAGGTACTCCCCTTTGAATATACTGTCACAGGGGAAAGCCGCGGGATAGTGCAAACAATATTGGCACTGCTGTCAGGCTTTAACCGCAAGTTAAGTGATCCTGAAGAGGTATACACCCATGCGTTTTGTGTTGATCCATCCCCGGATGGCGGCGCTTCGGTGAAAGCAAGGTACTGACTCATGACATAACCTGTTTTTCCACCATAAGCCACCTTACACCATGAGGTTCCCTTTTCCAGCAGCGTAACCCGGCTGTACTGAGGGATGGTCAGCAGAATTCTGCTTCCTGAAACCGCACTCTCGCGCAAGTTCAGTGAGCCGGATGACGTATTTACCCAAGCAAGCGGCTCCGGGGTGGCTGTGGGTGCAATCGATGCCGATGGGGATGGCGATGGCGTGCTGCCCCCCTGAGAGTCGCTGGGAGTCGGAGTGGGTGTTGGCGTAGATGATGGGGGCGGCGTAGGCGTTGGAGTAACCGACCTAAAGCCAAGATAGCTCGTCATGACATAGCCAGTCTGCCCACCATAAGAGACCTTGCTCCAGGTAACGCCTTTTTCCAGTAAATTTACCTCCGCATATTGCGGAATCCGTGAAAGGATTTGTGCGCCAGGTTTCCCCTCACTTCTTAAATTCAATGATCCTGAAGTTGTATTCACATACGCAACGGTAATCGTGCCGGGAACAGGCGTGGGAGTTCCGTCTGAAGGAAATTTCAGGTACACGGTCATGACATATCCTGTCTGCCCGCCATAGGTCACTTTGGACCATGTATCCCCTTTTTCCTGCACCGAAACCGTTGCCGCCATAGGAATGCGCCCAATAATTGAACCGCCTTGGGTCGCCCTTAAATTCAACGACCCTGATTGCGTATTCACAATAGCTGTGGAGGGTGCAGGGGTGGCTGTTGGGGGCGGAGTGGTGCTTTGGGCTGGCGGTTCTGTACTTACCGACGGATCAGGGGTGGGTGTGGGCGTCGGTGTTGGCGAGGGTGTTGGTGTCGGTTCCAAAAAGGTCAGATATTGGGTCATGACATAACCCGTCTTTCCAAGGTAAATCACCTTGCACCAAGTACTCCCCTTTTCAAGAACAGTTACTTTTTCGCCCTTGGGAATAGTGGTCAAAATTGTTGCTCCAGAGGACGCGGATTTGCGCAGGTTAAGGGAGCCAGACAAGGTTGTCACCTGTGCCAGATTGGTATTTGGATCCTGGGTAGGTGCAGGTGTATTTGCATCTGTTATGAAGGTTAAGAAGCTGGTCATTACATATCCATCATAGCCTGCGTATTTCACCCTGCTCCAGGTATCCCCTTTTGTTATCACATCGATAACGGTATATTGGGGAATGGTGCAAAGGATTGTACTTCCTGTTTTTCCCTGAGTCCTCATGTTAAGGGAACCCGATTGAGTCGTTACCTGGGCCTTTGCGGTTATAACAGGTTCTTCTTCCGGCAGTTCTTCGCCTGCAAACACAAGGTATTGCTTCATGGCAAACCCAGATACACCCTCATACCGCACTGCGCAGAAGGGGTCACCCTTTTCCGTTACCACGACGCTTTCCCCTTCAGGAATATTCAGCAATATGGTACCTTCCAGGCTGGGCGTTTCCCTTAGGTTGAGCGAACCGCTGGTACCGCTGACTACTGCTTCTACTTCTCCTTCTCCCAAAGGCGGTTCTTCTTCTGTGGGGTCGCCGGGTTCTCCTGTGAAAACAAGATAGTCAGAAACAATATACCCAACAGTCGACTGATACTGCACACGGCACCAGGTGCCATCATTGCGCAGCACTGTTACATTCGTTCCATGATTTAATGTTTTAAGAACTTCTGCGTTGGTGGAGGCGGAACTTCTCATATTGACTGTGCCTGTACCGCCGGGAAGGGTAACCACCGCATTGTTATTAACCGGGTCGGATGTCTTGGCAGGGTATGTATCGGAAAAGGATAGGAAATCTGTGGAGGCATACGCAATAATGGCGCCATATTGAATGTAGGCCCATTGATTGGCTTTGCTAAAGACCGATAGAATTGCGCCTGATGGGGCAGTGCCTACGATGGTGGCACCTGCTATCCCTTCTGCCCGCAAATTCAAGTAATTGCTGGCCGTTACAACGGCATAGCCAGATACTTGAGTCGGTGTTTTGTCTGTTGTTTCAGGGGCGGTGCCTGAAATATTTAAGGCGCTTGTCTGTACATAGCCTTTGATTCCGCCATATTGAATAAAGCTCCAATCACCATTCACTGCCCAAACTTCCACCGGCACACCGTGAGGCACACCGCCAATGACGGCGGCAGTCAAACTTGCAGAAGCGCGAATTCCCAGCAAATCGGAAGCATTAACCAGTTCCACTACGGCTGTAGCCGGGGCGTCGCTTTGATCCAGGTCAGCAGGTGTTTCCACCGTCGTCTCCTCTTGTGGAGTGCCGGAAGAGATTGCGCTTAAAATCGTATTTGTAAAATTATGCTGGATCCGCTTGCAGCCTCCATAATAAAATCCAAGAATTTGATCATAAGTGTAACCCAAGCGGCCCATCTGCATGGCGCCCCGCTGGCTCAACCCTACACCATGGCCGTAACGCCGCGCAGCCAATATAAAGTTGCTGTTCGATTTGGTAACTGTCCAAAGTTCATTTTGGCTTAAGCTGATACTCATGCCCAGCATGGATTCCAGTTCGCTAAATATATCGCAAGTGACTGTCGCTGCCACTTCAACTGTAGATCCTGCATTGGTCAGGGTACGTACAGTCAAACCAAAGTCCATTTTTGTATAAAGACGACTGGGTTCGCCATATTTGGGCGTATGAGGCGTGATGCTGTTTACCTTGAGCACTTTTACCACCGATGTTGTGCCCTGATACCCCATGCTTTTTACTTTAGCAGCCGCTTTGGATGTTAGCAGAGCCATCAAGCTTGCGTTTTGGCTGCCACTGGTTCCATCCCCATAAACAGTTGCTGTCTTTTTCACAGAATCGGGGTTCGCCAGATCAAACGGATCATCCTTCACGGATAAATACTCATATCCAGACCCGCCCCATATGTTTTTGCTGGATTCCGTTTGACCGCCGTTGGACGCTGTATAATAGGTGCCTGTTAGGCCTCCACCATTTGTGACCACAATGCCCTTGGTACCGTCCACGGCCGCTTTGCAATTTGCATTACCGCTGGGTGTACCACGATACACCTGGTCATTGGTAGTATCCACCACATCATACAGGGAGCCTGAACGGCTTTGCATCTTTTTCAGCGTATAGGTTCTTGCTGCAACTGCCTGAGCTTTCAGCGCTTCGATATGAGCACTGTTGCCCATTTCGTAAGGCAATACGCCATACAAATACGTTTCGATAAAAATGTTTGCGATGACAAAAGGTCTATATTGAATACTGCCCATATCCGATGTGAAGCGTAGGTCACCAGGATAAGGGTTGGAAGGATTGTTTGACTCGGCAATTTGAATTCCATTGGTTCCGCTTGTATTATGGCGGCGCAGGACAAATTCCTTTCCCATGTTCAAGGTTGTGCCGCCCTTTACCAAGGTGTACACGCCGGTGCCTGGATTAAAGTTAACAGTGACTTTTTCGCCATTGCTCAAGGCCTGACTGGCTAATCCATTGATGCTGTAACTCCCATTGACCGTAAGGTTGAACGTATTTGGATAACCAAGGGAAGACAAATACACCCGAACCATCCCATTGGTGGTGGTGCTCAAGGTTGTAAGCGGTGCGGAAACCACGTTTACTGATTCCCCTATGGCTGCCTGTGTTAACAAAAAAATAACTATACAAATGAAAAAGCTCAAATACCGCAGTTTTCGTGGTTTTCCCATACCGGTCATTGCATATCCTCCTCAAAGCCACCAGATACCAATTGGCCAGATTCGGCAACCTACGCCATTTATCCTTCTGCGTATCAATGAAATAAATGCACACAGCAACTTCATACTTTTGTAACTTATTGCATTGTAGCATACCAAACCCTGCATTGTCTACACATTACTTGTAAAAAGAAAACCCTTTGCCAATTCGGCAAAGGGTTTTCAAAATGGAAATATTCCTTATTCTTGGGCAGGAGCGCCAACCGGGCAAACTTCAGCGCAAGCTCCACATTCAATGCATTTTTCAGGATCGATTTCATACTTGCCATCGCCTTCAGAAATCGCCTGAACGGGGCATTCTGCTTCACAGGCACCGCAGCTGATGCATTCTTCGGAAATTTTGTATGCCATGGTGGTTTCACCTCCTCATATACGTCTCAATTGCATATATAGGCTATCATTCAGCCTTGTCTATCATACCATGGGGTTGTGGCAAATGCAAGAAAAAACCAGAGAAATACAGCTGCATAAAGTCAAAGGTTCGAAAAGTTTCCTCGCAAAATATCACTCTGCCGAGCGCTTGACTTACTGTACATCGGGCTTCTCAGAAGGCTTTGGCATCTCGTCTTCCAGGTCCAACGCCTGCGCTTCATCATCGCTTGCCTCGGAAAAAATCAATTCATCATCCTCTTCATCATCCTGTGTCAGATCAAAGATTTCCTCATCCATACCATCCGGAGATAGCAGATCGTCCATCTTTACGTCTTCCTGGCGGGTGGCTTCCTTCATGGCGTTGGCCACTGCCTGCTGCCAGGGGGATGAAGAAGGTTTGCTTTCCGCCTTTACGGCAGCTTTTGCAGGCTGATGCGGCTTTTTCTCTTGCCGCTGCGCCTGCTCTTTTACCTTAGGGGCTCCAACTTCCTTTTCATCGGGGTTGGGTTCAGCCGATTGTGAAGCCGGTGAAGGCGCATAATCTGCCGCTTGGGCATTGGGAGTGGCCCGTTGAACATTCTCCATGGGATAATCCTTCAGTTCGCTGGAATCCCCTTTTTGTATGCGCACCTTAACCGTTTCCTTAATCACGTTGATGTCCCATACTACACCGCGCCCATCGGGCACAATCACTTCTTTTCCGACTTTGGGCATGCGTTTGCGGGTTTGCTCATAGTGATCCTGCTCATATTTCAGGCAGCACATAAGACGGCCGCAGACACCGGAAATCTTAGTGGGGTTCAATGACAAGTTTTGTTCCTTGGCCATTTTAATGGAGACAGGCTGAAAATCCCCCAAAAAGCTGCCGCAGCAGATAGGACGGCCACAGGGACCCAGGCCTCCTAGCATTTTAGCTTCATCCCGAACACCGATTTGGCGAAGCTCTATGCGTGTCTTGAATACGGAAGCCAGGTCCTTGACCAGGGATCTGAAATCGACCCGGCCGTTTGCGGTGAAATAAAACAGTATTTTGGAATTATCAAAGGTGTATTCCACGCTGACCAGCTTCATGTCCAGTTTATGCTCAAGAATCTTTTTCTGACAAACGGCATAAGCTTCTTTTTCACTTTTCTCGTTATCTTTTGCGTGCTGCACGTCTTCCGCCGTTGCAATGCGGATCACTTGCTTTAGGGGCAGAATAATCTGATCATCATCAATCTGCCGTACCCCTGTAACTACTTCCCCAAATTCAACCCCCCGCACGGTCTCCACAATAACCGAATCTCCAGCGGTTGGCCATAAAGTACCGGGATCAAAAAAATAGAGCTTGCCCGCGTTTTTAAAACGGACACCGATTACTGTCGCCATTTTTTGCTTTCCTCCGTTATCGTAAGCAGCAGCTGTTCCAAAGCCGCCTGCCAATTCATCTGGTTTCCCCTTTGCCTCCTGGTTAAAAAAACCGCCTCCAGAATATGCTCAAGGGAATCTATGGGGGCACCGTGCCCCGCACTCTGCCATAAAGGCGGATATTCCTTTAACATATCAGGATCAAATTGTCCAAGACGCACCAATAATACTTCACGCGCCATGTGTTCCATCAGGTTCAAAAAATGTTCCGCCTGGTCTTTTTCTTCCTTCATGGCATTGCTGATTGCCAATATATCCTGCGGTCCTCGCATGGAGAAGACGGTCTGCATGATTTGGCGCCGCCTTTGACTGTATTGACCTTCCTGCGCCATGTTAAGCGCCGCGCCAATACTCCCGCCGCTTTGCAGTGCAAGGATTCTGGCTAAATCCCGTTCTATTCCCTTTTTGTGCAGCGCAATTTCCACCTGTTCATCCGTCCAGGGGGAAACCCGCATCAAACGGCACCGGGACACAATGGTCGGCAATAGCCTTGCCGCATCATCTGCAATTAAAAGAAAAACCGTTTCTTCATTAGGTTCTTCCAGCGTTTTCAGAAGGCAATTCTGGGCCTGCGGCGTCATTTTTTCCGCGTTTTCAATGATGATGATTCGTTTTCCGCCTTCGTAGGTATGTTCACCCGACAGACGTATCGCCTCACGGATCGGATCAATGCCGATGGATTTTTCTCCCTTGATGCACAGTACGTCGGGGTGGGTTCCATCCAGGTACCGGACGCAGGGAGGGCAATGACCACAAGGCTTATCCTTGCCCTTGCAAAGAAGGGTCTGGCCACATAAGCGGGCAAGGGTTTTCTTCCCAACGCCTGAAGGACCGGCGAATAAATAAGCATGCACTGGGTTTTGAGATATAAAATCCCGTTTTAATGCATGGAAAATCGCGCCCTGCTGATTGAAATCATTTAGCCCGGGCGCGTCTTCTCCTGCAAGGCGGGATAAATCGGCCAATTCAAACAACCTTTCCTGCTGGGGCCGGCCGCCTACAGCTTCACAAACTGATCTACCGTTAGCACAAAGATGGTGGCGCCGCCCACCATGACCTCAATCGGATAGGGAGAATATACACCGGACACACCGGCCATGGAGGTTGGAGAGGTAGCAATTTGCTTGCGGCTTTTGCATATTTTTTCGATGACTGCCATAGCAGCATCAAATCGGTCATTCTCCACACCAACCAGCAAGGTGGTGTTTCCTGCCCGCAAAAATCCGCCGGTGGTGGCCAGTTTGGTGACGCCGAACCCGTCGCTCATCAGCTGGCTGATCAGACGGGAGGCATCCTCATCTTGAACGATCGCCACGATCAATTTCATGGTGCGACCTCCTTCTGGAATGAAGATATTGTTCCACCGCTTCATCCTGTGTTTATTATAAAGCATCCAGCGAAAAAAATCAATGAAGCCTTGTTTTACATGCTATTGGACGATTCCCTTAACAGAAGCAAACTGACTGTTATAGAGATTGGCATAGAAACCTTGCTTTTCAAGAAGTGCACGATGTGTCCCCTGCTCAATGATATGGCCTTTATCCATAACCAAAATCATATCGGCCTCTTGAATGGTGGACAAACGATGAGCCACAATAAAGCTTGTCCGCCCTTCCATCATTCGGGCAAAAGCCCGCTGTACCTTTATTTCCGTACGCGTGTCAATAGAGGAAGTGGCTTCGTCCAAAATGAGCATTGGTGGGTCGAGCAGCATGACTCTGGCAATGCAAAGAAGTTGTTTTTGACCTTGGGAAAGGTTATCTCCGTTTTCAGAAATAATTGTATCATATCCGTTTTCCAAACGGCTGATAAAGCCATGGGCGTGGGCAGCCTTAGCCGCGGTCATTACTTCTTCCAAGGTGGCTTCCGGTCTCCCATAGGCTATATTCTCACGAATAGTTGCTTGGGTCAGCCAAGTTTCCTGGAGTACCATGCCAAATTGGACTCTGAGGTTTTTTCGTGGAATAGACTGAATATTGATTCCATCGACAGCGATCAAACCGCTGTCTATATCATAAAACCGCATGAGCAGATTGATAAGCGTCGTTTTGCCACAGCCGGTCGGACCTACGATGGCAATTCGCTGTCCAGGGCGAACCTTCAAAGAAAACCTTTCGATAAGCGGACGATCCTTTTCGTAGCGGAAGGATACATCCGTTATGTCAACTTGACCTTTTACGCGCACAGGATTACCGTTCTCCTGCTCTTCAGGTTCTTCCTGGGCATCCAAGGTTTCAAAAACGCGACGTGCGGAAGAATAGGCTGTTTGAAGCTGAGCCAATATGGCAGTTACATCGTTAAAAGGTTTTGTATATTGATTGGCATAGCTCAAAAAACTGGAAAGCTGGCCCACACTGACACCGCCTGAAATTGCGCTGAGGGCCCCAGCCACGCCAACCGCAGCATACACGAGACCATTTACGAACCTTGTCAACGGATTTGTAAATGCGGGGTAGATTTGTGCTTTTAGCCCCCAGGGATAAAGCTTGCGGTTTAGTGATTCGAAGGTATTTATCGATTGCGCCTCATGGCCAAAGGTTTTTACGATTTTTTGTCCGCCTAACATTTCCGCCAAGTAGCCGCTCAGTTCGCCTTGAATCTTTGTCTGCTCAAAAAAGGTATTGTGAGTCCTTTTTGCAATAAAAGCGGCAATTAGTAAAGAAATTGGCGTGAGTGCAACTACAACCAACGCGATCACGATGTTAATGGACAACATGATGCCAAGCGTCCCCAAGATCATCACCACACCTGTAAACAGCTGGGTGAAGCCCTGGAGCAGCCCGTCAGATACCAGATCAATGTCGTTTACAATACGGTTTAACATATCTCCATGCGCATGGCTGTCGATATACCGGATCGGAACACGCAGAAGCTTAAGAAACACATCTTTTCGAAGGTTGCAGACAGTAAGCTGTGCAGCCTTGTTGGTGCATAGGGCCATCAGCCATTGAAAGAACGCTCCCGCAGCAATCGTTAAAAGAAGCACTAACAACATTCGGGCGACTGCAGCAAAATCCACTTGTTCTTCGGCTATGATGCCATCAATAGCCTTCCCCATCAATACTGGACCTAGCAGGATCATAGCTACATGAACCAGTGCGAAAAGAAGCGCACCCGCCAAATAGCCGCTATAAGGTTTGGCATATTGCAGCAGCCTTTTTACAAGATGCTTGTTCATTTTTATGCCTCCTCCCCGTTTTGCTGAGAAAGGCAGATTTCTCGGTATACGGGGCAATTTTCGTAGAGGCTTTGATGGCTGCCCGTTCCTGCCACTTCCCCTTCTTCAAGCAGCAAAATCCGATCTGCATGTCGGATTGCGCTCACCCGCTGGGATACGATACACACGGTCATGCCTTTGGTTTCTTTCTGAAGAGCTTTGCGTAGTGCTGCATCGGTAGCATAGTCCAGAGCGCTAGCACTGTCATCCAAAATAAGGATTTCAGGACTGCCTACCAGAGCCCTTGCAATAGTCAGCCGTTGTTTTTGTCCGCCGGACAGGTTTTTCCCGCCCTGATACAAAATGGTTCCCAACCCCTCGGGAAGATCTTTCACAAAATCATCCGCTTGAGCAATGGAAAGTGCGCGATACAATTCTGTATCATCCGCATCTTTTTTGCGCCAACGCAAATTTTGTGCAATTGTGCCTGTAAAAAGCATGGCTTGCTGGGGCACCAGGCCGATCATGCCGCGCAATTGCGAAATAGGATAATTTCTTACATCAATTCCATCCACCAAAACCTGGCCTTCCGCAGTATCATACAACCGCAGGATCAAGTTAATCAGCGTGGTTTTGGAAGATCCTGTACCGCCGATAATCCCAACAGTTTCTCCTTTCTGTATACTAAAACTGATATCATTGAGCGCGTTTTTCCCATCTTTTCCATAGCGGAAAGATACATGGTCGAAGGTGATTTTTGGCGCGTCTTGTACTTTCTTCACAGGTTCATGTGCTTTTTCCACCACAGAGGGTTGCGTATCAAAAACTTCATTGACTCGCGCGGCAGAAGCAGCCGCTTTTGTAAACAGTACGACCAGATTGGCTACCACCACCAGCGCAAGCAATATTTGAGCCATATAGTTTACAAATGCGACAATTTGTCCCTGGGTCATCTCCCCAACTTGCACACGCATGCCGCCAAACCATATAATAGCCACGATTCCCAGGTTCATAATCAGAAAAGACAATGGAGAGAGAAGCGCCGATAGTTTTCCAATTCGGATAGAAACCGCGGCCAATTCATCGGATGCCGCATAAAATCGCTGTTGTTCATGCTCCTGCTTGCCAAACGCACGAATCACCCGAGTCCCATTTAGGTTCTCGCGGGTGATGAGAGAAAGGCGGTCCAGCTTTTTTTGAATCAGCACGAAAAAAGGAACGGAACGACTCATGATCAAATAAAGCGTCAGCGAAATGATTGGCATAACGGCCAAAAAGATCAGCGACAATTTTAAATCTATCCCCATAGCCATTACGATGGCACCTACAGCAAGAAAAGGCGCCCGCACCACAAGGCGGATTAGCATGGCTACTGCTACTTGAAGCTGATTGATGTCGCTCGTCATGCGTGTAACCAGGGTAGACGTCCCGAATTGGTCAAGCTCGGCGTGAGAAAGGGTGTTGATATGAGAAAATAGGGAATTTCGCAAATCAGTCCCTACACCCTGTGAGGCCACACTGGCAAGCCATTGGCAGGTTAGAGAGCAAGCAAGACCTACTATTCCCAGCAGAAGGAGAATTGTTCCGTTTCGCCATATATAGGCGGTATCCCCCAATTTCACTCCGCGATCAATCATATCAGCCATCACCAGCGGGACAATCAGTTCAAAAATCGCTTCGATAAGTTTAAAAATGGGGCCAAGCGTAACTTGAAAACGATAGGGTTTCAGAAATCTCGCAAGCCTTCGCATAACTGTCACTTCCAATCTGGAAAAGCATAAACAGAAGCAGTTTAGCATACTTCCCACAGGATTACAATCCGCCTTTTCGGCATCGTTCTATACTCTCTTATTGTGCAAAACGATAATAAAAGCAGAGGCACTCCGAAGAATGCCTCTGCAATTTCAAATGGTGAAGGATTATTTGGCCTGCTTTTCCAGAATAGCCGCATGAGCAGCTGCCAGCCGGGCGATCGGCACACGGAAAGGAGAACAGGATACGTAGTTCAAGCCTACCTTGTGGCAGAACATGATGGAGGACGGATCACCGCCATGCTCGCCGCAGATGCCCAATTTGATGTCAGGGCGGGCTTGTTTGCCTAACTTGGCGGCCAACTCCACCAGCTTGCCAACACCTTCCTGATCCAGACGGGCGAAGGGATCGCTCTCGAAGATCTTGTTGGTGTAATAGGCATCCAGGAACTTGCCGGCGTCATCACGGCTAAAACCGAAGGTCATCTGCGTGAGGTCGTTGGTGCCGAAGGAGAAGAATTCTGCTTCTTCTGCAATTTCATCAGCAATAACGGCAGCACGGGGAATTTCGATCATGGTACCTACATGGAACTTGAGTTCTTCACCCGCTTCAGCAAATACCTGCTTTGCGGTATCAAGCACGATTTGCTTGACGAATGCAAGTTCCTTCTTGGCCCCAACCAAAGGAATCATGATTTCAGGCACGATGTCCCAACCAGTTTGCTTTTTCACCCTCAAGGCAGCCTGCAATACAGCACGGGTCTGCATTTCGGCAATTTCAGGGAAGGTGACGGCCAAGCGGCAGCCGCGGTGGCCCATCATGGGATTGAATTCGTGGAGTGCATCGATCTTAGCTACGATCTTTTCGCTGGTAGTATTCAGCTCCCTGGCCAGGGCGGCAATTTCTTCCGTCATGGACTTCTGGGGCAGGAACTCATGGAGAGGAGGATCCAAGTACCGGACGGTCATGGGGCGGCCTTCCAGTGCCAGATACATTGCTTCAAAGTCGCCTTGCTGCATGGGCAGAATCTTCGCAAGCGCAGTACGGCGCTGAGCCTCGGTATCAGCAAGGATCATTTCACGCACGGCGGCAATGCGGTCCGATTCGAAGAACATGTGCTCGGTGCGGCAAAGGCCGATGCCTTCTGCTCCAAACTGAACAGCCTGCTTGGTGTCGCGGGGGGTATCCGCATTGGTGCGGACTTTGAGGGTCCGGGCAGCATCAGCCCACTTCATCAACTTGGCGAAATCACCGGAAACGGCAGCTTCCGTGGTGGGTACCAATCCGGCGTACACGTTGCCGGTGGAGCCGTCCAAGGACAGTTCGTCGCCTTCATGGAAGACTTTGTCGCCTACAATCAGGGTCTTCTTGTGCTCGTTGATGTGCAGCTCGCCGCAGCCTACGACGGCAGCACGGCCCATACCACGGGCTACAACGGCTGCGTGAGAGGTCATGCCGCCGCGGGCGGTCAAAATGCCCTTTGACAGATCCATGCCTTCGATATCTTCGGGGGTCGTTTCTTCACGTACCAGTATGACAGCCTTGCCGGCACGACCGGCATCAGCAGCTGCAGCAGCGGTGAAGTAAATGTAACCAGCGGCTGCTCCGGGGGAAGCGGGCAGGCCTTTGGCAATCGCAGTAGCCTTTTTAAGGGCCGCGGTGTCAAAGTTCGGATGCAGAAGCGTATCCAACTGCTTGGGTTCCACCTTCAAAACGGCTTCGTCGGTGGTAAGCATGCCTTCGTCCACCAGATCCACCGCGATCTTCAAAGCGGCGGCAGCGGTACGCTTGCCATTACGGGTTTGCAGCATAAATAGCTTGGCATGTTCAATGGTGAACTCCATATCCTGCATGTCACGGTAGTGCTTTTCCAGCGTATTGGCAATATTGGCAAACTGCTCATACACTTCGGGCATGGTTTCATGCAGGGATGCGATGGGTTGGGGAGTGCGGATACCAGCCACCACGTCTTCGCCCTGGGCGTTCATCAAATATTCGCCGTACAGCTTCTTTTCGCCGGTGGAGGGGTTCCGGGTAAAGGCAACACCTGTGCCGGAATCGTTGCCCATGTTACCAAAGACCATGCTCTGTACGTTGACCGCGGTACCCCAATCGCCAGGGATATCATTCATGCGGCGGTAGTAAATAGCACGGGGGTTATCCCAGGAACGGAACACAGCCTTGATGGCTTCCATCAGCTGTACTTTGGGATCCTGGGGGAATTCCTCGCCCTTTTCTTTGAGGTAGATAGCCTTGAAGCGTTTGACAACTTCCTTGAGGTCATCCGCATTCAAGTCTGTATCATATTTTGCGCCCTTTTCTTGTTTCACAGCATCCAAAGCAGCTTCGAAGTTGGACTTTTTGATCTCCATCACCACGTCGGAGAACATCTGGATAAAGCGGCGATAGCTGTCATACGCAAACCGCTCGTTGCCGGTCTGGTTGGCAAGGCCTTTGACGGCTACATCATTAAGACCCAGGTTCAAAATGGTATCCATCATACCGGGCATAGAGGCACGGGCACCGGAACGGACAGAAACCAGGAAGGGATTTTCCAAATCGCCGAACTTTTTGCCGCATACGATTTCCGTCTCGGCCAGCGCAGCATATATCTGGTCTACAATTTCCTGAGAAATCTGCTTGCCATCCTCATAGTACCGGGTGCAAGCTTCCGTAGAGACAGTGAAGCCTTGGGGGACCGGCAGGCCAATCGAGGTCATTTCGGCCAGGTTGGCACCCTTGCCGCCCAGCAGATTCTTCATGCCGGCGTTGCCTTCTTTAAATAGGTACACATACTTTTTCGTCATGTTTTTGTCCGTCCTCCTCAATGGTTATGGTGTCACATGAAAATACATGCGACGGAAAAAGCTCCAGACATACAAAAAGAAGCATGTCAGGGCTTGTCCTACCTAACATTCGATTGATTATACTATCTTTTTCACCTTTTGGCAATACTATACCAATGAATTTTCCCGGTTTCTGTCATGCTGCTGACTTGCTTAATTTAAGGAAATCGATTGAAGCAAATTTGCAAAATCCCGCCCGGCCTGAGCCTTCACAATTGCCCATTCCACCTGCAGGCGCTTGTCCTGGCGCAATTCACGCAGGCAAGTTTGTGTTTTTTCCAGAAGCTGTACATCTCCATTTAAGCTTAAGCCCGGTAATATCGGCGCTCCATGCTGCCTTGTACCGAAAAACTCCCCCGGCCCTCTTAACTCCAGATCTTTTTGTGCAATAACAAACCCGTCATTGGTACCTGCGATAGTCTTCAAACGTTCATTTGGCTCTGCCAATAGAAAGCACCAGCTTTGTTCGGAACCCCGGCCCACCCTGCCCCGAAGCTGATGCAGCTGGGATAGGCCATAACGCTGCGCATCTTCTATAACCATGATCGTTGCATTCGGCACATTTACCCCAACCTCGATGACCGTCGTAGCCACCAATGCCTGTAAATCACCAGCCGCAAAGGCTTCCAATACCTCGGCTGTCTCCTGAGGCGGCTGTTTACCATAGGTAAGCCCTACACGAAGCCCTTGAAGGGGGCCGGACAGGAGGAAAGCATATTCACTTTGTGCCGCTTTAACATCGGCAAGTGCTTCGCTCTCCTCGACCATCGGGCAGACGATATAGGCCTGTTTTCCCGCTTGAATCTCCTTCACAATAAATGAATACATGGCCATGCGTTTTTCTTCCGGCACAATGCGGGTATATACAGGGGTTCTGCCAGGAGGCAGTTCATCTACCACGGATAAATCAAGATCGCCGTAGAGGATCAATGCCAGCGTGCGAGGGATAGGAGTCGCAGACATAACGAGTACATTTGGAACGGTTTCGTCCTCATGTACCGTTCCTTTTTGAAATAGTGCCGTACGCTGCCGTACCCCAAAACGATGCTGCTCATCAGTAACCACCAGCCCCAAATTTTGATAGCGCACCCCATCTGAAATCAGCGCATGGGTACCGATGACCACCTGCCAGGCTCCACTTTCGATTGCCTCAAGAGCCGCGCGCCTTTCACCTGCCTTCATACCACCCAGTAAAAGTCCGCAGGAGATGCCCATGGGCTTTAAGAATGTCTGGGCGCTTACATAATGCTGACGTGCCAGTATTTCCGTTGGGGCCATCAGCGCGCCCTGAAAACCGTGCATGGCGGTGGCATAAAGTGCTCCAAAGGCCAGAGCGGTTTTTCCGCATCCTACGTCTCCCTGAATTAAGCGTGCCATAGGTAGAGAGGATGACAAATCCCTGGCGACCTCTTCAAGCACCCGCTTTTGTGCCGAAGTAGGAGGGAAAGGAAGGCTATTCCAAAATGTATGCAACTCAGAAGATGAAACGGAAAAACTGATTCCCTTTCCCCGTTTGTCCCGTATGCTGCCAAGTGCTGCCTGATAAAACAAAAGCTGCTCAAAGGAGAGGCGCTCTCTTGCGCTTTTTAGTGCTTCTTTATTATCCGGAAAATGCGCCTGTCTTATAGCAAAGTTTTTTTCACAGAGGCCATATCGCATTCGCAAGTTTTGGGGCAGTGTTTCCGGGCAGCAATCGTCTACTTGATTTAGCGCCAGGGTGACCAGGTTTTGCATGACTTTTCCGGGTAGACCGGGCAAAGGTTTGTATATCGGTGTAATCCCTGGCGATTCTTCTAGGGAGGGATTCACTAACCGGAGGCCGGTCTTATGCGCTTCCACCCGGCCATACAGAAGAACGTTCTCCCTTCCCGAAAGATTTTGCACCATCCATGGCTGATTAAACCATACGCAGGTAATCTTGCCCGTTTCATCCTCCAGGCGTGCGGTTACGGTACACAGGCCTTTGAAACGGCTCAACTTCGGCTTTGATCGGAAAATACCCTGTACTGCCACCGTTTCTCCAGGAACAACATCCTTTATGGAAGCTAAGGAAGTGGTATCTTTATAACCTGAAGGCAGGGCATACAAAAGATCGCGCAACGAGGCAATCCCCGCTGCGCGCAATGATTCCAACCGCATTTTGCCAACGCCGTATAGATCCTTGAGATCCATTTTACTCCACCGATATCAGATAGTAATATAAAGGCTGTCCGCCCATATGCATTTCGACATCGCAGGCATCGTATAATTCTGCAATTTCGCTGCAAAGTGCTTCTGCATTTTCCTTTGAGGTATCTTTCCCATAGTAAATGGTGATAAGCTCGTCTTCGTCCGTTACTAGGACTTTCATCAGTTCCATAGCGACCTCATGAACGTCCTTGCCGGTGAACTGAATTTTGCCATTATACAGGCCGATGATGTCCCCTTCCTTGATGTGCATGGATGCATATTCGCTATCCCGCACGGCAAAGGTAATCATGCCTGTTTTAACCCGCTCTGCAGCTTCCTCCATACGACGAATATTCTCGTCACTTGGCAGCTCTGGCTGAAAGGCAACAGCGGCGGATATGCCCATGGCTACATTTTTTGTAGGAATCACGTGAACTTCCTTGTCAGAAAGCTCCGCCGCCTGCTGAGCAGCCAATATTACATTTCCATTGTTAGGGAATACAAAAATGCACTTTGCATTGATTTTATTAATGGCATCCAATAGGTCTTCAATGCTGGGATTCATGGTCTGGCCGCCGTCCACAATATAGTCGACCGCTAGATCATGGAAAATTTGGGAAAAGCCTTCCCCCAGCGAAACCGCAACCATACCATAATCCTTAGGCGGTTCCAGCGCCTTTTCAGCGCTCATCTTCGCCTGGCGTTCCCGGCGCTGCTCCACCATGTTCTCAATTTTAAGGTTTACCAGTTCACCCAGCGAAAGGCCATATTGCAACGCTTTCCCGGGATCATTGGTATGTACATGCACTTTGACAAGGGACAAGTCCCCCACCACAAGCACACAATCTCCAATACGGTTCAAGCGGCGGCGAAAAGTATCGACATCACTTTCCTGCATGGCCGGATAGAGGTTTTGCACCAAAAACTCGGTACAGTAGGCAAACTTGATCTCATCCAAGGCATCATGGTCATCTTCAAATGTTGCTGCTCCGCCGGCATGAAAATCAATTTCCGCATTTTCTACCGTTTCGCCGCGAAGTGCCACCGCATATCCCGTATACAGCAAAAGAAGCCCGCGGCCGCCGGCATCCACCACGCCAGCTTGCTTGAGTACAGGCAGCATTTCCTGGGTGCGGCGCAGGATTGCATCACCGCTTGTCAAAATAACATTCATCAACCCATCAAAATCATCAGGGTTTAATGCAACCTGGCGCATAGCATCTTCGGCAATCACCCGGGCTACGGTTAAAATAGTTCCCTCTTTGGGCTTCATCACCGCTTTGTAGGCTGTGTCCGCGCCGCTCTTGAGTGCTTGAGCAAACTGTGTTGGGGTGATTTTGTCAACCCCTTCCAGCGCACGGGCAAAACCACGGTACAACTGGGAGGTGATAACGCCGGAATTTCCACGGGCGCCGCGCAGCGCGCCTTTAGCCAGCGCATCCGCCGCCTCGCCTGCAGACAGATTTTCCTTGCCGTTCAGCTCCCGGATGGCCGACATCATCGTCAGCGACATATTTGTGCCCGTGTCCCCATCGGGAACGGGAAAAACATTCAGCGCGTCCACAGCCTCCCGATTTTTTTCCAACAGCGCGGCACCAGCCACGACCATGTCCCGCAATAGCAGGCCATCGATGGTTTGTATCTGAATCAAGGGTATTCTCCTCCGATCGGGTGGCTGTTCTTATACGCGAATGCCTTCCACCGAAATATTGACTCTGCGCACCGTTACGCCGGTCATGCTTTCCAGCTTGTATTTCACTGTCTCCACAATGGTCTTGCACACTTCCGCCACAGAAATGCCGTATTCCACAATAATAAACAGATCCACATCCAGCTTGTCGTCAGCCAAACGGAGCTGCACGCCTTTGGACAAGTTTTCCCGGCCCAGCCATTCCACCAATCCATCCTTGGCCCGCTTGCTGGACATGGCTACAATACCGTAACACTCCAACGCCGCATAACCGACAACCTTGAGCATGACATCTTCGGTAATGTAAATGGTGCCGATGTCATTCTTTATTTTACATTCCATGATTTTTGCCTCCTTGTGCAGCAATTGCTGCATGTAAACGACAAACCAGCAAGACGGCCGGTTTTACAGAAAATGCCCCAGCACGCTTCAGGGCGGATGGCGCTCACCCCTCCTGCAAGGTCACATCCTAGTATACAGGATTCTTACCAAATCCGCAACTGCTTTTGTGGTGCTGTTTGAGGCAAGAAAAGATGCCCCTTGTATATTTGCCCGCCAATCCAATGGAAAATTCGGCCTTGACAGGCGGTTTTCACTTATCTATAATAGTTCCATTAAGCGATGAAGGGATCAAGTACCTTTTGCAAGATGCCTCAAGAGAGCTTCTGGCTGGTGGAAAGAAGCGGCAGTGCAAAGCGGGAATACTTCCCAGAGCATGAGATCGAAGGCGGCGAAAAGCCGCTGGGTAGACTCTCGCCGGTGCGCCGGATACAGCGTTGCGAAAGCAGAGCATCGATTGCGCTTCTCTCGCCAAGGGCATTTCCCGCAAGGGCATGCCAAATGGAAGTGGTACCGTGGCTTTTGCCGCCTTCCCCAAATTATGCAGGGGGAAGGCGTTTTTCTTTCCCCAGAATTAGGAGGTTTCATCATGAACATCGGCGATTTGAAGTTTGCCAGCCGGTTTGACAAGGTTACCGGCAGTGCTATCCGGGAAGTATTAAAGCTAATGTCCGCTCCCGGCATGATATCCTTTGGCGGCGGAAATCCGGCAGCCAGCGCCCTGCCGGATGAAACAGTATCCCGTATGGCACAGAAGGTTTTGACAGAAAACGGAAAGTCCATCCTGCAATATGGACTTACAGAAGGTTACCCACCCCTTCGAGAGAATCTTGCTCCCTATTTAAAAAAGCAATTCGGCTTTGACACGGATGCCCAATCCATCCTGCCTGTCACCGGCTCCACGCAAGCGATGGACTTGTTGTGCAAAGCGCTGATAAATCCTGGCGATACCATACTCGTAGAAAATCCGACCTTTATAGGAAACATGCAATGCATGAAGCTGTATGAGGCCAAGCTGGTAGCCGTGCCTACCGATGAAAACGGCATTCTTCCGGATAAGCTGGAGGAAGCCATCAAATTGCATCATCCTAAATTGCTCTATACCATCCCCACCTTTCAAAATCCAACAGGGAAAACCCTTTGCGGAGAGCGGCGGCCGATTATCGCCGCCCTGGCGGAAAAGTACGGTATGGTGGTAGCTGAGGATGATCCCTATCGGGATTTGCGGTATTCCGGCACGCCGCTTCCCTCCATCAAATCCTATGATGAGTCAGGCTTTGTGGTTTTCATGGGAAGCTTTTCTAAGGTGATTTCCCCAGGGCTTCGAGTTGGCTATATAGCAGCACATCCCAGCATTCTGCGCAAATGTGTAATCGGTAAACAGTCCACCGATGTGCATACCGCGACACTCAATCAGGCCATCGTGAACGCCTTTTTAACGGAGAATCTTCTTGATAATCATGTAGCCGATGTTTGCAAAAGCTATGGCGAGCAGTTGGAAGCCATGCTGGAGGAGCTGGCCGCTTTCCCCGAAGGTACGCAATACGCAAAACCCCAAGGCGGCTTGTTTGTCTGGGTGGAACTTCCTAAGGGAATCAGCGCCACGGAACTATTACCAAAGGCAGTAGAAAAGGGTGTAGCCTACGTGCCCGGCACCCACTTTTATGCGGAGGGCGGCCACGATAATACCCTCCGGCTCAATTTTTCCAATAGCAATGTGGAAAAAATCCATAAGGGCATGGCCATCCTGCGTAATGTGATTTTGCAGGCAGCGAAATAAGATGGAAGGAGCGAAAACCATGCATATTTTAGATACATTGAAAGAACGCGGATTTATCGCCCAGGTTACTTTTGAGGAGGATCTTTACAAGCGGCTGGATCAGGAAATGGTCACCTTCTACACCGGTTTTGATCCCACCGCCGACAGTTTGCATGTAGGACACTACATCCCCATTATGGCTATGGCTCATTTGCAAAAAGCAGGCCACCGGCCCATCGCCTTGTGCGGCGGCGGAACCGCCATGGTGGGCGACCCCAGCGGAAAAACAGACATGCGCAAGATGCTGTCCAAAGATGACATCAGCCGAAATGTTAGTGGTCTTCAGGCGCAATTGAGCCGCTTTTTGGATTTTGGTGATGGCGTTTCCGAAAAGCGCAGCAATGCCGCCCTTATGGTCAACAATGCAGATTGGCTGCTTCAATTAAACTATGTGGATTTTCTTCGAGATATTGGTTCACTGTTCTCCGTTAACCGCATGCTCACGGCAGAGTGCTATCGCCAGCGTCTGGAAAAAGGGCTTACCTTTTTGGAATTCAATTATATGCTTATGCAAAGCTATGATTTCCTTCGCCTGTTTCAGGATCATGGGTGCCGTTTGCAGGTGGGTGGGGATGACCAATGGAGCAATATTCTGGCCGGTGCAGACTTGATTCACCGCAAGGAGCAGGAGGATGCCTTCGCCTTGACCTGCAAGCTCATCATGACGCACGATGGTAAAAAAATGGGCAAGACGGAAGCCGGTGCGTTGTGGCTCGACAAAAATCGGACATCGCCCTTTGACTTTTATCAGTACTGGAGAAACGTAGACGATCACGATGTGGAAAAATTCCTGGGGTTATTGACTTTCCTGCCCATGGAGGAAGTGCGCCGTTTGGGCGCCTTGCAGGACAGTGCCATCAACGAGGCCAAGCGGGTGCTTGCCTTTGAGGTCACCCGCATGATCCACGGAGAGGAAGAGGCACAAAAGGCGCAGGATGCCGCTCAGGCTTTGTTTGCAGGCGGCGCGGACAGCGGCCACATCCCCTCTTTTGATGTTACACAAAGTATTCTGGATGAAGATAACCGTCTGACCACATTGCTGGCTTTATGCGGGCTTTGCGCAAGCCGGGG
>JAEVYX010000098.1 GCA_023392515.1 Bacillota bacterium
GTAAACGCAATGGCAGGCAAATTTTCCACATTTTCCTTAAGCTCTAAAAACAAGTTTTTCAACACGGCAAGATCCGCCGCTGTAGGAGTTCCATCTACAAAAACGGAAAGGGGCGTTTCCCACCGAATGAGCGTAGTCCGGTCTTTATCGCCATACTCCGAGGAAAAAGCAGAAGCAAAAAACCCCTCAACCGTATCCTGAAAAGGAGACTGTGCAAGAGAGGATGCTGTCAGGAAGATTAAAGCTGTTGTAAGGAATAAGAACCGGCGTAAAAACCCGGGCATATTTGTCATCCTCCCAACACCGTTCATGAATCCATTCGACAAAAGCGGGGGAAACCCTTTTTGTGCCAGAATGTGCCAGCGTACCATAGGTTCTTTTTCGTGATTGTTTGGAATAGGCTCAATGGGGAAAGGAGGGAAACCTGTGGGGAATAAGTATCTGCCCCTGCGCCTGGCAGCGCTGCTGCTTTTTATTGTGATTCTATGGAATGTGATAGGCGCACCCCGGACGGTGGCTGAGTGGCAATCCGCGCCAGGGCAAGTGCAAATGGCATGGAATCAACTGCCTGTGCGTGCTGGCCGAATCCTGATGCAATGGCCGATGGCGGCACCTTCAACCGCTTCGGGCGGCTCAACGGTGAACAAGGATCAGATAACCAACTGGGTTTAACTTTTGAATCGGGATGCCGGTTGGATGATAGCGGTATATGACACGGATCTAGGTAAAACGGTAAAAATGCCTTTGGAACAATATGTCGCCGGGGTGGTGGCGGCGGAGATGCCCGCCAGCTACCATCTGGAGGCATTAAAGGCCCAGGCGGCTGCAGCCCGGACACGGGCGGTATGGCAAGCTGCTTTTTTAGGTGGGACGGGCTGCGCCAATCATCCCGGAGCGGATATCTGCACCGACAGCACCCATTGCCAGAGCTATATGAGCAGTGCAAAGCGGGCGGAGAAGTGGGGCGCGTCCGCTTTGGCTTATGAAGAGCGCGTCTGCCGCGCCGTATTGGAAACGAAAGGCAGCATCCTCACCTATGACGGAAAGCCCATTACCGTGTTGTACCACGCGGTGAGCGGCGGCCACACGGAAGATGTGGAAGCGGTGTTTGCCCAATCCCTGCCCTATTTGCGGGGGGTTGAAAGCCGCGGTGAGGAAAACACGGGCAAATACCAGACCGAGCAGACTTTTACAAATGAAAAGGCAGCGTCGCTGCTAAATGCGGCTTTTCCCAAGGCCAAGGTATCCGCTGATACGCTGGCCTTGGAGCTTGATGTGACACAAAAGACGCTGACGGGCCGGGCGGCCAAAGTAAGGGTGGGTTCTGTGGAAGTAACGGGCCGGGAATTGCGCGAGGCTTTGGCGCTTAACAGTACGCTGTTTTCGATTTCTTTTACTGAAAGTGCCGTGACCTTTGCACAAAAGGGATACGGTCACGGTGTGGGAATGAGCCAGGCCGGAGCCAATGCCATGGCGGCCGCCAGCTCCTCATGGATGGATATATTGACACATTATTATACAGGCATCAATATTGCCAAGCTTCCGTCATTGTGAACACATCTTTTTTTCCATACCGGGGAAGCATAACCCCGGAGGTGGAGCAGCATGAGACAGCCATCTGTCTGGTGGCAGGCAGTTCAAAAAAATATGCGCAGGGGGATGCAGGCCTATTCCCAGTTCATGGAAAAGCAGGGTTTCTATTTGGTGCTGGGTATTTGTGTGCTTGTAATTGTAGGAACAGCGTTTTGGACTAGATCATCCAGGACGGCTGAGCCTCCCCCACCCCAGGAATCAGGCCAGCAAGCCAATGTACCCTATGAAGGTGTGGAGCAATTATCGGATATGACACCGGCTGCGCGTTCGACCGTTACTCCGGCACCTGTACGCCAAACGAATCCGACGTTTACAAGGCCGGTTTCCGGAGCGCTTTTACGGGAATTTGACAGGACAAGGCCTGTCTATTTCGCCTTATCCCGCACATGGCAGGTGCATTCCGCCTGCGACTATCAGGCGGATACGGGGGCGGTGGTGGCAGCTGCAGCAAGCGGCACGGTCATTTCTGTCAAAGAGGATGCCTTTTGGGGCAAAACAGTGACCATAGATCACGGAGCGGGATGGGTTTCCATTTATGGAGCGATGTCTGCAAGTTCTTATGTGAAGGCGGGAGACCCTGTTCAAAAAGGGCAGACCATCGGCCATGTGGGCAACAGTTCCATCCTAGAGGAAGACTTGGGGCCTCATTTGCATTTTGCTTTTTTGAAGGATGGGCAGCCGATTAACCCCGAAACGGTGTGGGAAGGAGAACAATAGCCGTAAAGGGTTGCAAAGTGTCAGAAGATGTGATACAGTAAGTAATACGTTTCAATACATCTTCTTTTGGAGGAGCTTATGTGTGGTATTGTAGGGTATATTGGGGATAAAAATGCCGTTCCAATTTTAATGGAAGGCTTGGAACGCCTGGAATACCGGGGGTATGACAGCGCGGGTATCGCGGTGATGGAAAATGGGCAGGTAGCTGTGCGCAAGGCCAAGGGGCGTTTGAGCCAGCTTGGCAGTCTGCTGGACCAAAAGCCTGTATCGGGCACGGCGGGCATAGGCCATACCCGCTGGGCGACCCATGGGGAACCCAGCGATATGAATGCCCATCCCCATACGGACGTGAAGGGCCATATAGCCGTTGTGCATAATGGCATTATTGAAAACCATGACAAGCTGCGCCGGTTTTTACAAAGCACGGGCTGCCACTTCGTTTCCCAGACGGATACGGAGGTTGTGGCACATCTTATAAACCATCTGTATCAAGGCGATATGCTCAAAACGATCTCCCAGGCGATTGGCATGCTGGAGGGCAGCTTCGCTTTGGGCATTCTATCCTTTCAGGAACCGGATGCCCTTTTTTGCGTGCGCAAGGACAGCCCGCTTGTAATCGGCATTGGGGAAGGCGAGCAGTTTATAGCTTCGGACATTCCGGCGCTGATCAACCACACCCGGGATGTTGTGCTGTTGGAGGATAAGGAGATTGCGCTTTTGCGCCGGGACGGCATTTCCTTGTATGATCCCTATGGCCGTAGCAAGGAATATGCGGTATTCCATGTGGATTGGGATATATCGGCGGCGGAAAAGGGCGGGTATCCCCACTTCATGCTTAAGGAAATCCATGAAGAGCCGGATGCTTTGCAAAAAACACTCACCGCTCATGCGGATACGGAATCGGCACAAATTCGTGAGGACGGATTTCCACTAACCCAAGAAGAAGCGGTGGATTTGAAGAAAATTACCATCGTGGCATGCGGCACTGCCTTCCATGCTGCCATGATGGGCAAGTATATGCTTGAAAAACTGGCGCGATTGCCTGTGGAAGCGGATATCGCATCAGAGTTCCGTTACAGAGATCCAATACTTGCACCGGGGGAGGCCTTTTTAGCCGTATCCCAAAGCGGCGAAACGGCGGATACGCTGGCAGCCCTGCGGGAAGGGCGGCAAAAGGGTGCAAAAATACTGGCCTTGACGAACGTGGTAGGTTCCTCAATCGCAAGAGAAGCGGGAAAGGACGATACGCTGTATACCTGGGCAGGCCCTGAAATTGCCGTAGCCAGCACCAAGGCCTATATTACACAGGTGGAGATGTTTGCACTTTTTGCTTTGGACCTTGCCATGAAACGGGGCACAATTGAAAAGGAAGAGCAAATCAAATTGCTTCGTGCGTTGACCGGCCTGCCGAAGAAAGCACAAAACCTGGTGGAGGACAAAGCCTCCATACAGCGTTTTGCCGACCGGCACAAGGATTTGAAGCATGTGTTTTTCATAGGCCGCGGGCTGGATTATGCCCTGGCAATGGAAGCCTCGCTTAAACTTAAGGAAGTCTCCTATATTTTCAGCGAAGCCTATGCCGCGGGGGAACTCAAGCATGGCACCATTGCCCTTATTGAGCCGGGAACGCTGGTGGTTGCGCTTCTAACTCAGCAGGCATTGGCGGACAAAACCCTTTCAAACGTACGGGAAGTGAAAGCAAGAGGTGCGAAAGTGCTGATGGTATGCGCCCAGTCCCTTGCTGAGAAAGCATCTTCTGAAGCCGATGAACTATGGGTGGTGCCGGACACGGAGGATATGCTGATGCCCCTTCTGGCCATTATCCCCTTGCAGCTGCTGGCGTACTATATGGCGGTGGAACGGGGATGCGATGTGGATAAACCAAGAAATCTGGCCAAGAGCGTCACCGTAGAGTAAGTGCAAAGATCTGCTTTATAAAAGCCGGACAAGTGTACTTGCGCAAGATTGCAGCTTGATGATAGCCATGTTATAATAGAAAAAATGCGCCTTGCCTGATATCGGCAAGGCGCAATTGGCATAGAAGCAAACGCATGATTACAGTAGTGCTTTTGAAAATTCCATGCCGCGGTTGAAAGGGGAAAACATGATATGCCTGTAACTATTGGATATGATGAAAATCAAAAGCTGCAAATCTCCGGTATCAAATGTGATTGCCCATGCGAGCATCAGCTGCCTACCCAGGATATTTATGTGGGAACTGGCCTGCTGTCCAATATTCCCGACTATATCAAAAAGCGGGGCCTGGGAACACATTGTGTATTGGTGGCCGACAACAACACTTATGAAATCGCAGGGCGAACGGTGGAAGCGGCCCTTATACAGGCCGGATTTCAGGTGATCCCCTGCATTATCCGCCGGGAGCATCCCATGGACCCGGATGAGCGGGCTTGCGGTGAAGTGCTGCTTTCCATCCAGCCGGAAACGGAATTTTTGATCAGTGTAGGGTCCGGGTCTATCACTGACACGACCCGGGTTA
>JAEVYX010000142.1 GCA_023392515.1 Bacillota bacterium
CGGTTCCCGTTTGTCCCAGCCTGTCGTCCACTTCCTCCGCCAGGGTTTTGACCTGAATCGCCGAGCGTCCGGTAGCGATCACCATATGGTCGGTAAGAACAGTCAGGTGACCTACTTCGAGCACCACGATGTCCTGGGCCTTTTTATCATATAAAATGGAAGCGATTTGAAGGGCTAGTGCGGGTTGATTCATGCGTCATCCTCCTTGGTATATTTTCAGAAATGCTTATGCGCCATTCAGGCTTTTAAGCCAGGCCATCACCTGCCACATGGCAGGATGCATTGCTTTCCCCCTGCTTTGAACATAGCCGGCGGTGCTTTCCATGGATTTCAAAACCGCTCCGGCAAGGCTAGTCTTCGCCAAACGGCGGATTTCTTCCAACTGTGTATAGGTTTCCCGGGTAGGTTCTATTTTATCCGCCAAAAAAACAACCATATCCAATTTGCTCATAGGAATCCGGCCCAGCGTATGGCAGGTAATAGCCTCCAAAACATCAGTATCCTCTACGCCATACCTGAACTTCGCCAAGTGAGCGCCTACCATGCTATGGAGAAGCGCTCCCGAATTTCGGGATATTTCGTCCGCCTTCAGGCCATGTTCGTCCGCATATGCCTGCAGCGCTTTGAGCGTCATGCCTTTGGCACAGTCATGATAAAGCCCGGCCAGTTCGGCTTTCTCCGCATTGACATCATGCTGCTTGGCGAGATTCCGTGCGGTGATCGCAACGCTCAAGGTATGAGCCATGCGAGCGTCGCCCACGGCGTCCAGCAGTTGGTTCATATGTCCGGATGCGCCTTTGGGATGTGCTGCCGCACCATACAAGCCCATCACCCTTATATACTCCTCCACCGCCGGACTCACCCCATCGGGAGGGTTGCCCTTTTCAAGTTGATCCCGTATGGCTGTAGAAGACAGGTTCATAGGCACCATGGGTATATTTTGCAGTTTAGCCCCGCGGTCTTCCAACGCTTTGCGGAAGGAAGCCGCCGATTCACCTGCGGCTACTCCCGGCCTTGGGCAAACGAGAAAGCTGCACAGGGTAAAAACCCGGTCCGGATCTCTCCAATGAGGAAGTTCATAGAGGGTGTCCTCGCCTATAATAAAGAAAAGCGATGCTTGCGGCATCTGTTCATGAAGCAGAGATAATGTATCCACTGAATAAACTATGCCGCTTCTGTTCATTTCTATAGTAGAGGGATAAAAACCTTCTTCAAAAGCCACCGCCATGCGCACCATGAATAGCCGCGCAGCAGCATCTGCAAGGCCTTCACGCTTGTGGGGCGGGTTCCCCGTGGGAATAAACAGCACCTTATTAAGTGATGCCGCTTCCATAGCTCGGCGGGCCATAGCCACATGCCCCTGATGGATTGGATTAAAACTGCCGCCCATCAGGCCAATGCGCTCTTTTTCCACCCAGGCGCCCCCTTTCCTAGTTCCACCCATTATACCCTAAGGAAACAAAATGGAAAAGGGGCAAAAAGGAGAATTTATATGCAGCAGTACATGGAAAAAACACGGTTGGGCGGCACATTGGACGCCCTTGGTTTAAGACTCCTCATTATCATATTCTGCATCTTGTGGTTTATATGGCTTTGGGGAGTCACGCTTCCGGCTATTGTAGCAGGAATCGCCTTTTCCGCTCTGGTGGGGCTTGCCATCCGCCTGGGCAAAAAGCGGACGGTAACCAGGCGGGAGCAGGAATTGCGCCAGCGCATCGGCGGGGAAATTGCTGTAGAGGAACTACCGCTTTCGCCGGAGCGGCAAACCCACTTTCAAGCCGCACTCTGGCTGACCCTGGCCCATCCTTTGCGCATGGAGCGTATCACGAACGACGGGGTATTATGCCGCCTTGAAGAGGAGCTTGTGCTTGTCCGATGCATTAGCCGCCATTCTTCGGTACCCGTCACCGTCCAGGACGTAATCGAAGGCCAACGGGCCTGTATCCTTCATCGTGCGCAAAAATGTGTTCTATGCACGACCTCTCCCCTGCAGGGAGCCATTCATACCTATATCGGTCAAACGAATCCTCCCGTAAAGGTGGTCAGCCGGGACAGGATGATCCGCCTGGCCGGTATCGCAGCCCCTGCCACTGATGCACAGCTGGTGGCCTTGGGAAGCCGAAAGCGCCGGCAGGCAGACTGGCGCACCTGGCTGAACCATATTCTTTCACCCCACCGCAGCCGCCGCTATCTCCTCTATGGAATGGGTCTGCTGGCGATGTACCTGATTACCAGGCTGGCCTATTATCCTGTCCCAGCCGCCATCTGCCTTTCTCTGTCTGTGCTGTCCAAACTGCGCCCGCAAAAGGAGGACACCCTCTAATTGCCGTCTTTGGCAATTCGCTCAACCACAAGAGCCAAATCGTCCATATCCTTTTCCGTGTTGTAAATACCAACACTGGCACGGACAGCGCCGATATCCATCGTGCCCAGGTATTCATGCATCATGGGGGCACAGTGCAGCCCGCCGCGCAATGCAAAACCCGCCCGGTCCAAAGTATCGGCCACTTCTCCACTTTCCAGGCCCGCTATATTGAAGCTTACCACGCCCACCTTCTGGACATTGTCGGCACCGTAAACAGTCACCCCGTCGGTCTGTTTTAGGTTGTCACGCAGTCTGTCCGCAAGGTGGGCTTCATATTCTGCAATTTCGCGCAGATGTGCGCTTACAAATCTCGCCCCAACAAAAAGCCCTGCTATACCGGGCAGATTCATAGTACCACTCTCGTAGCGGTCCGGCAATTCCAGGGGCTGCAGCATGCTTTCCGACCTGGAGCCGGTTCCCCCTTCGCGAAGCGGCCGGGGCAGCATCCCCTGACCCAACAGTAATACGCCTGTACCATGTGGGCCAAGCAAGCCCTTATGGCCAGCCATAGCCACAACGTCCGCATGGAGGGATCGAGGACTCACATCCAGAATTCCTGCCGTTTGGGCTGCATCCACCAAAAATGGCACCCCATTTTCCTGGCATACAAGCCCTAGGCGGCTGATAGGCTGCACCACGCCGGTAACATTGCTGGCATGGTTGAAAACCACCATTGCCGTTTTGGGGCTGATGAGTCCCTGCAATTGGTGGGGCTGCAAAACGCCGTCCCGGTCCGGCATCATTTGCTTTACGGTGATCATGCCCTGCTGTTCATAGCCTTTGAGCACGCGCATCACCGCGTTATGCTCAGAATGGCTGATGATGACCTCATCCCCCTGGTATAAACAGCCCCGTAATGCCAAATTCAACCCATCGGTACAGCTTCCCGTAAAGATGACTTGCTCCGGCTTTTCCATCCGGTACATATCCGCCAGCTTTTCCCGGCATGCCTGCAAAACCCGTCCGCCCGCCAAAGAAATGCGGTGCCCTGCCCGGCCCGGATTCCCGCCAATGCGGTTCAAGGTGCCTGCCACAGCCCGCGCCACCGCGGGGGGCTTTGGAAAACTGGTTGCAGCGTTATCCAAATAAATCATGGCTCAGCCTCTCTCTTCCTTGGTTTCGCCCGCACGCGGCGCAACTTGACCGTATACTATATGAAGTGGGAAGGAGGATCTGAACCCATGAGTGAAATTTTTGGCATTGCGGCCTTCCGCTCCCGTCAGCAAGTGCTGCGCTTTGAATCCGCCTTGAAGCGGGCAGGCCTTCGGGTAGGCGTTGTCGCCACACCACGGGATGTGTCCATCGGCTGCGGCCTATCCGTCCGTTTTAATCTAAACGAAACGCAAGAAGTCATGCATGTATACATGCAGGTAAGGCCCAGTCATCTTGTCGGGTTTTATCGGGTAGAGCGCACTGGCCGGGATCGGCCTACTTGTACGCCATTATAAGAAAACCGCCGCCCCTGTGCAAAATTCCGCACAGGGGCGGCAGCTCCATCCAAACTATTCTTTTCTCGCCTTATGTACAGATGGAAGCACCACAAAGCCCAAGGCCATGGCAATGAGTGCCGTAACAAGCTGCTGTACCTGGGCGGCCGCCCCTGCCGCCAGCATCACCTGAAAGGCTTTTCCCTGCTTGGCGGAAAGCACCAGCGCATTTCCTGCAGCCATCACAGCAAACTTCAATATAGTTGAAAGGATTCCGGCGATCCCAAAAGACACAGGCCGAAGCTTACCATCTTTTTGAAAGACCGGGGTAACAATAAGGCCGTAAAGTATCACCAGCACACCATTACCCAGCATTATAAAGGGGAGCATCGGTGCCTGCGCAAACCCTTGCAAAAGGGCGATCAGCGGCGCGGCAATGGAAATCAATAAGCCTGCCCAAAGGTTAACCAAAACAGTAGCCACAATGAGACACAAGTTGACAAGCGTTCCCGTCAAATAAGTAGATATGGGATTGGCTCCTATCAATAACCGGATGTTTTGAAATACCAAAGTCAGTGCCAAAAGTACCGCCGCCGTTACCAGTTGCCTAGTCTTATTGGTTGTCATACATCTATTCTCCCGATTTCTTCTCTTCTTTGAACTGCTTTTGATACCAGAGCACTTTTAACCAGAACGCCTTTTATGTTGCCCAGCCGTCCCGTCAACGCGCCAACCTTATCGTTTGTTCCTTCTACAATCAGCCCGATGACTCCGATGCCTGTCTCCCGATCCGGCACGCCGATACGGCCCCTGATAACGGGAGCAAACTCACTGAGGATTCCGTTCACCCGGCTCACCTGCCCTCGGTCCTCCACAATAACACCTACAAAGCCCAAGCGGTTTTCCAATTCCATAACCAATCCTCCTTTGCGCAAAAAAGACAGCACGGCAAAACTACCGGCTGTCAAAATACAAGCATCGCATGATATACCCCCTTCCCATCTTCGGCCTTGGCGCACCTCAGCCGTCAATCAGGAGTTATTCAGGGCATTCCTCGTCCGCACGCCTAAGCGCCAGGAGTTGGTTATCGCCCGTCTTTTCCATTATACCATCTTTTCGCTCGTTTTAAGCTTTTCACTTCATCTTTTTGCTATATCATACCAATAAAAAGAATCAGACGTAAGGGGGTCAACTTTTTCTCAATGTCACAACCGCACTCACCCCTGTAACGATCATCATGGCAATTCCCGCAATTATGTCATTTTCAAGAATGAGATGACTTTGATCGACATCTCAAACGGCACGAAAAGGAGCGCAAGATCTTTCAATCAGCGCTCCTCTATTGACCGTTAACGGCAGGCTATGCCCCCATCAATCCTTGAATGACTTCCACGGCTTTGCTTAACTGGGGATCATTCAAATCCCCTATTTCATACATACCGTTATCGCCCTCGGGCAGCGCAGCCTCCACATTGGGGGTAATGCCTTTTTCGTGAACTTGATTTCCATTCGGGGTAAAATACTGGGCGACCGTGAGCTGCATACCTGCGCCGTTTTCCCCTACCGGCAGCACATATTGAATAACACCTTTGCCATACGACGTAACACCCACAACGGTGGCTGCCTGATGGTCTTGAAGGGCTCCCGCCAGCACTTCCGAAGCTGAAGCAGAATTTTCATTGAGCATCACAACAACGGGGATATCCATTTTTCCCGGTGTGGCATAAGTATAGGAGCGCTGGCCTTGCCTGTCTTCGGAGTAGTAAACAGCGCCCTCATCCAGGAACATATCGGCAATCGCCACGGCGTCATCCACCCATCCGCCGGGGTTGTCCCTCAGGTCGATAATCAGGGATTGCATGCCCTGTCCGCTTAATTGGGCCACTGCTTCGCCAAATGCCGTACGGCAATCACCGGCAAACTCAAACAGGCTTATATAGCCTATATTGCCTTCAAGCATAGCGGATTCCACCCGGTTTACCTTGATTTCGGCCCGGGGTACAGTAAAATCCAGGGTCTCTTTGCCACGAAGCATTTTGATCTGCACGGTTTCCCCTACTTTACCCCGCATGATATCCACAGCATCCTGAAGATTGTAAGCATCCACCTGCAAGTCGTCCACAAACTGCAAAACATCGCCCTTATGGATGCCCGCCGCCTGTGCCGGGCTGTCTTTGAACACACGGCTTACGGTACAAACCAACGTTTCATAATCTGCCGTGATTTGAATGCCAATGCCCGCATATTCCCCTTGGTCATCTTCCCAAAGCGCGGCATATTCCTCTGAACTGTAATAGTATGTATAAGGGTCTTCCAGCCCATAAAGAAGCCCACGCTCAGCGTTTTCTACAAGGGCGTCCACGTCCGGTTCCTTATAGTAATACTCTTCGACCATCGCGAGAAGTTCATCCAGCTCCTTGTACTTTTGAAGACGCTCATATTCCTCTGCAGGAATCGTGACCGTCTCTACCTGAACAGTGGAGCCGGGATCAAGGACGGACGCATTGCCATTGGAGATATTACATCCCGTCAGCAACATTGCCGCTAATACCACCGCAACGAACGCTTGAATTCTTTTCATGCAATGCCTTTCTTTCCGGCCAAGATCAGTGAATTTGCTGGGGCTTTTCGCTGCCGCACTTTTTAAGTTCCAATAGAATCTTAAAGGTTACCGCATCCTCGAATTTGCGAAGATCCAGCCCGATTTGGCGCTGCACCTTATCCAACCGGTATACCAGCGTATTGCGGTGAATATACAGCTGCCGGGCCGTATCTGACAGATTCAAGTCCTTTTTGAAGAACATTTCGATGGTATACAGCATTTCATCATTAAACAAGCGCGCCGTCTTGCGGTTAAACAGCAGGTTATGATAATATGCACTGATGTCTCGGGGCAGCTCCATCAAGAACCGTTCCAGCATCAGCCGATGGAATACATATGTGCTCATCGTCGGCTGGAATACCCGGCCCACTTCAATCGCGCGCCGTGCCTCGCGATAGCTTTCCCCCAGCGAAGCCAGGTTATGCCGCGGCTCACCGATGCCCACCGTCATGGTATGAGCGGTTTCGCCAAGCAGCGTTTCTTGAACGGCCTGGGCAAACTGCTGCAGATCATCCACCTCGTCGACGGTCTCCATATCTTTGAGCAGCGCTACCATATGCCGGTCAATTTCCACCAGTACATCGCTTTCCGCCTGAGGCACAAGCTCCTGTAAAAGCGCCAGGGCGCTGGTATTTTCTGTCTGCACAATGTGAAACAGCATGACGCATCGGTCCATCTCCATGGGAATCTGATGTTCATGGGCCAATGCTTCCAGCTCGGAACCGTTGATTTCCTCCCGCAGCGCCCGGCGGTACACATCATTGCCGTCGGCAATGGACATACCGCTTTGCACCAATGTTTGCAACAGCATATCCGCCAGAATCAGCACATCCTCTGCACCCATGGCCCCTTCTCTACAGCAGAGTACCATGGCAGGCTGCGTATCCACCAGACTATACAAAAATCCCTCCCTGCGCCTGGGCTGACCCGGTGCAAGGTTTTCCGGCAATAGATGGGAGGACGCCGCCTCCGGATAAATGGCATCCCCATGGCCATCCAAGAGAAGAACAGGCACCGACAGGCGTGAAAACACCTGGGCGACCTGCTTCAAAAAACGCTTTTCAAACAACACTTGGCTGCTCCTTTCAAATCTTTGGTTAAAACATCACATTTGATTATATCACATGACTTTTTGTCTGAAAAGGGAAAAACCCGAAAAGTTTGTGAACATTTCATAAAAAAAAGCTGCATCTATTCGGCCCACAACCTGCCTTTTTCCAGAAAATCATGTCTTTCTTATGTTTTCGTTTTGTTTTATTCTATATTTGCCCGTTTCCATCAACGTTATGTCATGATATGAAAACTTCAAACTCTCCCCCTGTTCCACCAAAAAAAAGCACGCCTTTACAATCGGCGTGCTGTTGAGAACATATAAACTTATCTGTTCAGGATGCTGGCTTCGGTATCCTTGTCAAAGAAATGCAGATGGTTTACATCGAATGCAACCTTGATTTGGTTACCGGCGCGGCTGGTGGTGCGGGGATCAACGCGGGCAATGATGTTGTCATCTTTGCCGTCAGCTTTCAGATACAGGTAGGTTTCAGCGCCCATGAGCTCGGTGACTTCAACGTTTACATCGATAACAGCATCGGGCAGGCTGTTCAGGAACACTTCTTCGTCATGAATATTCTCGGGACGGATGCCCATGTAGACTTCTTTGCCAACATAGCTTTCATCCACAAGCTTTGCAACCTTGCCATTGGGAACCATGATCTTGTTTGCACCAAACTTGGCGTAAACTTCCTTGCCTTCCTTCTCCAGCTTGACGGTGAAGAAGTTCATTTGGGGGCTTCCGATAAAGCCGGCCACAAACAGATTGACGGGATAATCGTACAGGTTTTGGGGGCTGTCTACCTGCTGGATAAAGCCATCCTTCATAACGACGATGCGGGTACCCATGGTCATGGCCTCGGTCTGGTCATGAGTAACGTAGATGAAGGTGGTTTGCAAACGCTGATGCAGCTTGGTGATTTCGGTACGCATGGCCACACGGAGCTTGGCGTCCAAGTTGGACAGCGGTTCGTCCATCAGGAAGACTTTCGGCTCGCGGACGATGGCACGGCCCAAAGCAACACGCTGGCGCTGACCGCCGGACAAAGCCTTGGGTTTGCGGTTGAGCAAGTGGCTGATATCCAAAATGCGGGCAGCTTCTTCCACCCGGCGTTTGATTTCATCTTTGGGGGTCTTGCGCAGTTTCAGGCCGAAGGCCATGTTATCATACACCGTCATATGGGGATACAAGGCGTAGTTCTGGAACACCATGGCGATGTCCCTGTCCTTGGGGGCTACATCATTGACCAGCTTTTCGCCGATGTACAACTGCCCGTCACTGATTTCTTCCAGCCCGGCCACCATGCGCAGCGTAGTGGATTTACCGCAGCCGGAAGGACCAACCAGCACAATGAATTCCTTATCCTCGATGTCCAAGCAGAAATCGCTGACGGCCGTAACACCACCGGCATAGGTTTTGTAAATGTGATTGAGAGATACGCTAGACATGTTATTTCCTCCTTTTATGCTGGAACAATCCGTATACGGGAGGCCGTTCCCCAAGCGGGATACGCGCCATGAACTATCCCTATTATATAGATTCTGCACAAAAAAAGAAATAGGTCAAACTGCCAAAGATTCATTTCGATGTTTGTTCACGATGTATACGATGGCTAAATTTATCCCAAATCTAACGTATATTCTGACAAATCCGTGCATATGTAACAGGAATATGCTGTACCAGCCCTTTGAGACCCTATGCACAGCCGGGCATATAGGATCATGCGCCGTCAATGAAACACTATTGATTCAGGGCTGACGCAGCGCCTCCACAGGCTCCATGCGTGCTGCCCGCCAGGCAGGGGCAACGCCGAAAAAAACGCCAACCAAAGCCGCAAATCCTACCGCCATGGGAACCAAAGCAGGCTCGATGGCCGCATGCAGCCCAATCCATCCTCCCGTAAAACGCACCATCATTTCGCCGGCCGCCACGCCCAAAATGCCGCCCAGGGCTGCGTAGGCAGCCGCTTCCAGCACAAACAGAAGGCATACCTGGGCTCCGGTAGCCCCCAGCGCTTTCATAACGCCGATTTCCCGCCTGCGCTCCCTTACGGATACCAGGAGAATGTTCATTACCCCAATGCCGCCCACAAGCATGCAAATCACCGCCACGCAGCAAAGAACCATTACAAATATGCGCACAACTTCCCTGGCCGCTTCGATTTCCGCCTGGAGGGTGGCTGCCTGATAGCTGCCGCCTTCCTGCGTCAGCACCTCCACCGCCTGTTTCCCCAAATCGTTTCCCGAAGTGTTTTTCGGCACAGCCAGCATGATTTCACTGATGTTTTGGCCAAATGCGTCAATGAATGTAGCCATGGGAAGATAAAACGTTCCATCCGTTCCTGTCACGATTTGCGTGGTCCAATTGCCAATCCTGCCCACAATGCGATAGAGTCGTCCTCCAACCGCAACCTTAAGCCCAACGCAATCATCTGCCTTATCCTCAAAGAGCGCTTTGGACAGGTTTTCATCAATCAGAGCTACTGCAGCGCCATCCCGCTGATCCCAGGCGTTTAAAAAACGCCCCTGCAAAAGACTTAATTTCTGAACCTGGGTAAGGGTATTATCGCAGCCGCTGATCTGAGCATAAGCCTGCACGCCTTGTGCCGAAACAGGCAAAAACACCCGGGTTTGTGCAGTAGCCGGCGCACCGGTAGCCTCGAATAAAAGCGCACTGTCGGACTCCTCCAGTGCCCGGCTGCTGCTTTTTGTTGCGGTAATCCAAACCTTATCCACGCCCATGCGGGTCATTTCCATTTCCACCTGTTCCTGCCCTGCATTTCCCAAGGTAAGCACGGTTAAAATAGCGCCAATACCGATGGCAAGTCCCAGCACAGTGAGTGCCGAACGCAAAGGGGTTTGAAATATATTTACAGCCGCCAGCCTGACAGCGTCTGAAAACCTCATGGCTTCACCACCTTGACGCGCATCCCGTCCCGAAGGTTTTCGTCAGGATTCAGAATGATTTCCGTCCCCAAGCCCAAATTCTCCACTGTGGTATAATTGTCATCCCACAGCCCCGTTACTGCCGGCTGTTTCCAGGCCCGGCCTTTGTACACCTGCCACACGGCATTGTCTTTTGTAAGCGCATCCACCGGCGCTACCCAGACACCCTCCTGCGATCTGAGTATAATCTCCACATCCACCTGTGTACCAACGGGCACAGAAAGGCCGTCTTTGGGCAATAGGGACACTTGGGCGTAAGAAATGCCCTGGCTGTTGGGGGTTAATAGGCCGACCTGCTCCACTACCGCTTGCGCCAAAGGCGCATCATTCAAGGTGATATAGGCTTGCATTCCCTCCCGGATCTGCAAGGCATCCCGGGCCACCACTTGGGCGCGGACTTCCGCCGTTTGCGTTGCCAGCACTGCGCCAGGGCTGCCCGGCAGCAACAGTTCCCCTTCTCTTACCAGGATCTGCAATACCTGACCATCCTGGTAAGCTCGCTGGGTCAAAGCTTCAATTTCCATCTGAAGGGATTCGATTTGGGATTCCAGCACCGCCCGCTTTTCTTCATAAGTTCCGGCCACCGCCTGGGCGGCTGCCAGCATTTGTTCATCGTTTGCAAAAGCCTCCTGTACCCTCTCCTGTTGAGTTTTTTCCGCCGCCTTGGCCGCATCCAGGTTCTTCAAAGCCTTTTGAAGCGCCGTCCTTTGCACGGTGTCTTCCAGGCGATAGAGAGCCTGCCCCTTTACCACTGTCTGGCCCTCCCTGACATATACCTGCGCTACCACGCCCCCCGACGGATGAGCGCTGTGATATTCCCCTTTGCGCGCCGCGGTTCCCGTTACCGCTACGGTCTTTTCCACACCGCCCAAGATTATACGGGTCGTTTTCACTGTAGCCCAGCGTTCTGCCGGCCAGGACAATAGCGCCGCTACCGTCAGAACCGTTACCGTCAAGAGAAAAAAAGACGCCGTCGTTTTGCGCATGAAATCCGCTCGCCTCCCAGCATTCTTACATGCTATTTTGGCTATCGTCCTTCGAATTAACCTCGGGGAAAAACGGAAATTTCATCCTTGTGAAATGACAAAACCCGCGCTGCAGATTGCTGGCTGCAGACACGGGCTTTGCTTGTATGGAGGATAGGGAGGTCGGCATTCCGAAGAATGCCAAGAAAAAGGAGATTTGCTTCAGTTCCGCTGGTGGCTTGCTTCCCTGAATGCAATGTGATTGTATACTTTGAATGTGAAATGCATTTGAACAAATCATGAACGTTTCAAGTATTTTGTCACGCCCCTGAAATGAACCGCTGCCTTTTACCGCTGCGCCTGCAATTCCTGCCGTGTTCTGCGCAAGCCCTGCAATTTTTCGTAGAGCATTTTGTCGGCGTCATCCAGCAAGGCGTCCAAATAGTTGTACATTTCCTGGCGCAGGTTTTCCATTTCTTCATGGATATTGCGTCTGATTTCTTCCGCTTCCGCCTGGGCCCTGGCCACAACTTCTTCCTCGCTGATCAGTTGAATGGCATGCTGCTCCGCCTCTGCAATGATCTCATCCGCCCGCTGCTTTGCTTCCGCAATCGTCCGGTTGGCATGATCCGTGCTGTTCCGATACAGTTCATCCGCCTTCAATTGTGCACTGGAGGTGGTCAATTGCGCAGATCGGACAGCTTCATCCACCGTCTGCCGGGCTTTGGCATTGGCTTCCGCCACGGTGCTTTCCGCCCTGGCCCTGGCTTCACCAATGATTTTCGCCTCGTTTTGAATGATGTTGGCTGCCTTGGAAATGTCCGAAGGCATCTCATCCAGCAAAGCCTGGACCAGCTCCTTCATTTTGTTGCGGTCCACCAGACAAAATTCGCTTAAGGGCACCTTCTTGCTGTTCATCAGCATGCTGTCCAGCTCATCAATAATCGCATAGGTTCTCTGCTGCATGGTTTCTCCTCCTTTTGACGGGGCAAGCGGCCGGCCTGAGCCTTGCCATGTTCAAGTGACATTTTATGCGTTTTTTGGAAATGCCTGCAGGATGTCCTGCAATATGGCGGGGGACACAAAGGGAGATATATCACCACCGAAGGAGGCAATCTCCCGGACGACGCTGGAACTGATGTAGCCGTTTTGGGGAGTAGTCATCATAAACAGTGTTTCCATCTGGGGCAGAATCTGATGGTTTACCTGCGCCATTTGAAATTCGCTTTCGAAATCGCTCACTGCACGCAAGCCCCGTATAACTACCCGTGCCTGCCTCGCCTGCATATAGTCTACCAAAAGACCCTCAAAACAATCCGTCTCCACCTGGGGAATCCCCTTACAGGCCTTTTCAATCATTTCCAGGCGCTTTTCCACCGAAAAATATCCTGTTTTATGCGGGTTGCGAAGGAGTGCTACAATGACCCGGGGGAAAATCTCTGCCGAACGGCGGATGATATCCACATGACCAAGGGTGATGGGATCAAAGCTGCCGGGGTAGACGCAAATCCGTTCCATTAAGCCCCCTCCTTTCCCCCTGCCAGTGTGCAAAACGTAATGCCCGTTTCCCTATAGCGGCGCGAATCTGTAACAATAAAATCTTCGCTCAGCCGGGGCGGCGTTTCAAAAGCGTGTTCTATTACGATCAGGGCGCCGGGGGACAGGATACCGCTATGTAGCATATGCAGGCATATCTCATCCGTATTCGTCATGCGATAGGGCGGATCCAGAAAAACAAGATCAAAAGCATGATTTTTACCGATTGCCAAAGTAGATACAGCCGCACACCAATCGGAGCGCAGTACTTGTGCCCTTTTTGAAAAGCCCAAGCGGTCCACATTATTCTGAATGATCTTGGCTGTCTGGGGAGACACATCTGCAAACACGGCGTGGGAGGCTCCTCTGCTGAGAGCCTCCAAGCCCAAAGCACCGCTTCCCGCAAACAGGTCAAGCACGCTGGAGTCCTGCAACTGCCCCTGCAAAATATTGAAAAGTGATTCTTTCACCCGGTCCAGGGTCGGCCGGGTATCCAACCCCTCGGGGGCTTCAATCGTCCTGGAGCGGGCAGTTCCCGCAATGATGCGCACGAAATCCCTCCGGTCAAATCAACTGTTCGGGGCCTTTTTGCTGCCTCTTTTGTTTTTCTTTCATATCCTTGCGCTTCTTGCGCCGTTTGTTTTGTGCAATGCTGGTATGAACCCGGTCCCGCAGGGACTTGCCCTTATAATACCCAAGTGCGTACCCGGAAGGCACAATCAGCACCAGCAGCGGGCTTAAATGCTCGACCAGCAGCACCAGTGACGCGTTTCCGCTTCCCACCATGCTGACATACGGCAAAATCAGCACCCGGACACCCAGGCGCACATAATCCAATACACCCATGGAAACAGAAACAGAATAGTAGCTCAGGGGATTGCCTATCTCTGCCTGGCGCCGATATGCATCCAGCCAGCTGGGAAGCGCCCCCAATGTATACGTCTGTATTTGTGCGGTCAGAGCCAGGATCAGAGCCAGAAGAAAGTAAGGCAATGCACCCAAGGCTGCTGTAAATACACCTTTGAGCGGATGAAAGCACCTGGCCCGGTCTGCTTCTGGGATATTCTTGCCTTCTTTATCCCGCTGGTACATGATCTCCGAAAAGGCGGCGTCCGCCTCGCCGTGCCCCGCGCCGGTCATATACAAAAACCCGGCGGATAAAAGCACCAACGCACAATTGGCCAGTACGCGCAAAATCAAGTTCTCAATCATCAGCATGGAGCCAAACACCAGGTAGATGAACACCGTCATCAAGATGGAACCAGTCACCCGAAGTGCCCGCTTCCTGGCCAACTTATCGGACCAAGCACCGTGCAAGATCGGCTTTTGCACGATGACCGGCTTTTTCTTCCCGTTTTTCTGCATTCGGACAGTTCCTTTCCACGCTATTACATGTTATTACTTTGGTACTGTGGCACTATATCTTGCGGGATGGGAGCAATGCCCTCCCCTGTAATTATCCATTGTACCAAAAAGTCGTGTTCCTCGCAAGGGACATGGGAAACAACCTGCTCCATCAGCACCAATGCGGCTCTGGGGCAGGTTGTTTTCGTCAAATACCGGTCATAATAGCCGCCGCCATGGCCCAAGCGGCCGCCTTTAGCATCCACTGCCAAAGCAGGAAGAATCAAAAGGGATATGGCCTGCGGCGGGATGATTTCTCCCCCTGCAGGCTCCCGTACCCCGAAACGCCCCGGCTGCAGATGCGCCAGGTTCGTCACGTTATAAAATTCCATAACCCCGGCTTTATGGGCTTTGGGCAGCGCAAGGGTTTTCCCCGACTGTAGAATCAACTGCAAGAGCAGTGCCGTGTCGATCTCCCAAGGCAGGGAAACAAAACAGGCGACCGTCTGCGCCATGTGAAACAAAGCCCAGTCCGCCACATGGCGGGCCGCGGCAGCCCCTTGACGGCTCCGCTCTTCCTGCGTAACCCCCAATGTCCGCATGGCCATGCGCAAAGCCGCCTTATCCGCGCTATTCATGGATAAACCGCCTTGGCACCCTGGCAGTCGGCGCAAGCAGCACCTCATAGCTGATGGTGCCGGCCCAGGCGCCCAGTTGATCCGCTGTGATCGTTTTATCCCCTTGGCTGCCGATCAGGACCGCTTCGTCACCCAGGGCCGCTTCGGGGATGTCCGTCACATCCACCACCGTTTGATCCATACATACCCGGCCCAGAATCGGTGCATAGCAACTCCGGATGAGCACCTTTCCCGTGCCTGACAAAGCCCTGTGGTACCCATCCCCATACCCAACCGGAAGCGTAGCCACCCGCATGAGTTTATCTGCAGTGAAGGTGCGGCCATAGCTGACCGTATCCCCCCGCCCGATTTCCTTTAGGTAGCTGATGGCGGTAGTCCAACGCATGGCCGGCCGCAGAGGAATATCCGTAGGGACAGGCGGGCAGCCGTACAAAGCAATGCCCGCACGTACCATCTGAAAGCGCGCTTTGGGGAAACGGGCAATAGCCGCGCTGTTGGAAGCGTGAAGCAAAATATTTTGGGGAAGCAGCACGGCCATTTTTTGAAAGTCTGCAAGCTGCTTTTCCGTAAAGGAAGAATCATTCCCATCCGCATCGGCAAAATGGGTGAAGGCCCCGGTCAAGCGCACCTGAGGGCTGTGCTCCAAAGCCTCAAGAACCGCCCGCAGCTCCCTCTCATTTCGCACGCCAATGCGGTTCATGCCTGTATCCACCTTCAGATGCACAGAAGCATCCCGGCCCTGGCGCAGGCATTCCTCCTGAATAAAACCAACCATGTCAGGGGAACAGACCGTTTGGGTCAACTCATAACGGACACATGCTCCAGCACCTTCCCGCGTAGCCGGACCCAATATCAAAACAGGTGCATCAATGCCCCCCTTCCGAAGTGTCTCCCCCTCTTCGGGGAGAGCCACGCCCAGAAAGGAGGCTCCGGCCTCCAATGCTGCCCGGGATACTTGCAACATGCCATGGCCATAGGCATCCGCCTTGACAACGGCCATCACCTGCAGATCATTTCCCACTGAGGCCCGAATGGCCCGCATATTGTCCCGGATGGCGTCAAGGTCTACCACCCGTTCATTTTTCCGGTAATACATAGCTTGCCTTCTTCAATTCCAGCTTTACAGGTGCCGGACTTCCTCCTGGCTGAGCATACGCACGTCGTTTTCTTCCAGCACCTTGGCTGCCCTTTCCAGTTCTTCCACCCGGAAAATGATCAGGGCGTTTTTCCCGGCATTGCGTACAAAGCTGTAGAGGTACTCGATGCTGATGCCGTTTTCGGACAGCATGCCAAGCACCTTGGCCAGCCCGCCGGGCTCATCGGGCACAGAGGCGGCCAGGACATCGGTAAGGCGGACAGTGTAGCCCGCTTCGCTGATAATCCGCATAGCCCGCTCATAGTCGGCTACAATGCCCCGAAGAATGCCAAAGTGGGTTGTGTCGGCGATGGACAGGGAGACAAGGTCGATCTTGTTTTCCCCAAGCAGCCTGGTAAAATCCGCCAGGCGGCCGGGCGTGTTTTCAATGAAGACCGAAATTTGTTTGACGTACATAATTCCGCCTCCTTGTATCGTTCGTACTGGTAGTATACACCCAATACATGGTTTTGAGCAAAAAAGATTGCGTCTTTTCTTCTACAGCTTCCGCTTGTCAATAACCCGCTTAGCCTTGCCTTCGCTGCGGGGCAGGCTGCCGGGCTGGCACAGGATTACATCAGCATGGATGAGCGCGCTGGCAGCTAACTGGGAAGCCACCCGGTTTTTGAGTGTTTCCAACTCCCGAACCGTATCACCTACAAGCTGCGGACTGAGCTCTACCTGAACCTCGATGGTATCCAAAGCACCCTGGCGGTCCACCAAAATCTGATAGTGGGGCGCAATACCGGGAATCTGCAGGAGCGCGTGTTCGATTTGGGAGGGGAATACGTTAACGCCCCTGATGATGAGCATATCGTCGGTACGGCCCGTAATCCGGCCCATGCGCACATGGGTGCGGCCACAACAGCAAGGTTCGTCGTTCAGGATAGTCAAATCATGGGTGCGGTAGCGCAAAAGGGGCATGCCATGCTTGGTGAGGGTGGTAAATGTCAAATCCCCCTCCTGCCCGTAGGGAAGGCTTTCCCCATTTGCACCAATCACCTCCGGCAGGAAATGATCCTCCCAGATGTGCATGCCCTGTTTGCAAAGGCACTCCATGCTCACGCCCGGGCCCATGACCTCGCTCAACCCATAAACGTTCAGCGCGTCAATATGCAGCATGCTCTCAATTTGGTCCCGCATGGCTTCAGTCCAGGGCTCCGCGCCGAAAATGCCGGCTTTGAGCTTGATTCGGTCCAGAGAAATGCCCGCGTTATGAAGCGATTCCGCAAGGTTGATGGCATAGGACGGGGTGCAGCACAACGCAGTAGCCCCGAAATCCTCCATCAGCATCAATTGGCGCTGGGTGTTGCCCCCGCTCATGGGAATAACGGAAGCCCCTACCCGCTCCGCGCCGTAATGGGCGCCAAGGCCGCCAGTAAACAGGCCGTAGCCGTAGGCAACCTGTACCACGTCATGTTTTGATACCCCGGCGCAATACATGGCCCTTGCCATCAATTCCGCCCAGCGGTCAATATCTCCGCTGGTATACCCAGCCACGGAAGGCTTACCGGTCGTGCCGCTGGAGGCATGAATGCGAACAATCTCCGACTGGGGTACGGCAAACATCCCAAAGGGATAATGGTTGCGCAGGTCTTCCTTCTCTGTAAAGGGCAGCAGGGTCACATCCTCCACCCCATGGATATCCTTGGGGGTAATGCCCAGTGCCTGCATCTTGTCCCGGTAAAAGGGGACATTCTCATACACCCTGCGAACCACATCTCTAAGGCGCTCGCTTTGCAGGTCGCGCAACTGTTCCCTGGGCATGCATTCCATACTCTTGTTCCAAATGATATGCTCCATGGCCTTGTCGCTCCTTCTAATTCCTTGCTGTGCCGTTCATTTCACGATGGCGTCCAAACCCTTGTCAAAAGCCTTCAAATTCACTTCCAGCGTTTTTGGCGGCACGCAGTTGGCAATGGCCGTGTGCCATACCTCTTTTTCCCAGGGCAGGTGCTTGGACAGCGCTCCCAGAAGGACCAGGTTTACCGCCCGCTGGCTGCCGCACATGGTGGCAATATGTAAAGCATCCAGCTTTTCAACCGGGTGAGTTTTTGTAATTTCAGACAGCGAGTCTGCCGGATAGGCGACAGCTCCGGTAATCACGGGCATGGGTGCGATCTGCTGGGTATTGACGATTAAGGTTCCGCCTTCTTTGAGAAAATGGGCGGCACGGGCGGCTTCCAGTTCTTCAAAGGAGATTAAATAGTCTGCGCAGCCGGATGAAACCAAAGGCGCATGCACTTTTTGTCCCACCCGTACATGGGTGATGACGCTGCCGCCCCGCTGGGCCATGCCATGAACCTCACTGACCTTTACATCGCAGCCCTCTTCAAGGGCAATATAGCCTAAAATCTTGCTGGCCAAAAGGGTGCCTTGGCCGCCTACACCAACAATCACCAAGTCAAACACGGGATTTATCATTTTGCTTCCCTCCCGCTTTGAATTGCCCCAAAGGGACATATTTTTACGCACAGTCCGCAATCCACACAGAGTGCGGGGTTAATGGAAGCGCCCTTTTCATCCCGTTCGATAGCCGGGCAGCCCAGCCCCATGCAAATACCGCAGTTATGGCAGTTCTCCACCTTGCAGGGAACAGTTTTTTCTTTCAGGAGCAGCACGCAGGGCCGCCGCGCAATAATGACGGACACCGCCTCCCGGGCTGTTTCTTCCTTCAAGGCCTTTTGCATTTCCTTTTGATCAAAAGGATCCACCACCCGGATATGCTGCACACCGCAGGCTGCGCACAGTGCCTCCAGGTTCAACTGCGGCGCTGGCTCACCCAATATGTTTTTCCCGCTGGCCGGGTTTTCCTGGTGCCCGGTCATGCCGGTAATGCGATTATCCAGAATGACTACAGTAATGGTGCCCTGGTTGTACACCGCATCAATCAAGGCGGTAATGCCGCTGTGGATGAAAGTGCTGTCGCCCAGAACAGCTACCGTATGGCGGGAGAATTCCCTGCCCTGGGCTTTTTCCGCACCGAAAGCCATACCGATGCTGGCGCCCATGCACAGGCAGGCATCCAGCATGGAAAGGGGCGGGAGCGCCGCCATGGTATAGCAGCCGATGTCCCCCATTACGTTCAGCTTCAGCTTTTTCATGGCGTAAAACGCGCCGCGGTGCGGGCAGCCGGGGCACAGGACAGGAGGACGGGCGGGAAGTGTATCAGCAGATTCTTTTTTCACTTCCATGCCCATCACGGCGCGGACACGACTGACGGACAACTCTCCCTGCAGCCCGGTAAGGTTTTTCCCCTCCACCTTGATCCCCCAGGATGCAATCTGCTGCTCAATGACCGGCTCCAGTTCCTCAATAACCACCAGGCGTTTTACTTGACAGGAAAAATCGGTAATAAGCTTTTGGGGAAGCGGATGCACCATGCCCAATTTCAATACGCTGGCTTCGGGAAGCGCCTCCTTCACATACTGGTAAGAAGCACCGCTGCACACCACGCCCAAGGCCGTGTCGCCCATTTCCACACGGTTGGGCGCCATGGTATTGGCAGCTTCAGCCAAATCACACATGCGCTTTTCCACCACAAGGTGGCGCTTTCTGGCCATGCCCGGCATCATGACATATTTCATGGCATCGGGGGTAAAGGCCTTCACGCCAGTTTCCTCCCGCTCCCCTACTGTTACGGCGGAACGGGCATGGGCAATGCGGGTGGTCAAGCGCACAAAAACGGGAGTATCATATTCCTCGCTCAAGGCAATGGCCAGTTTTGTGAAATCCTTGCATTCCTGGCTATCGGCAGGCTCAAGCATCGGAATATGGGCCGCCCTGGCATAATAGCGGCTGTCCTGTTCATTTTGGCTGGAATGCATCGCCGGGTCATCAGCACAAAGGATGGCCATGCCACCGTTTACACCTGTATAAGCCGCGGTAAAAAGCGGATCAGCCGCCACATTTACGCCCACATGCTTCATGCAGGTCATGCATCTGGCCCCAGTCATGGCAGAGCCGAACACAACTTCCGCAGCCACTTTTTCATTGGGTGCCCATTCGCAGTTAATTTCAGGATATTTGGCCGAAAACTCCGTAATTTCCGTACTGGGGGTGCCTGGATAACTGGATATAACCCGTACCCCCGCCTCATATGCCCCGCGGGCTACGGCTTCATTGCCCAACATTAATTTTCTCATAAGTTCTATGCCACATCCTCAGCGTTGATATTGTGTCTAATCCCTAAGGTCCGTTACCCGCTTGGCCTTTCCTTCAAAACGCTTTAAGGTATTGGGGGATACGAAGGTCACCTGAATATCCAGCCCCAGCACCGTGCGCATCTCCCCGCGGATTCGGTTTTGCAGCGCTTCCAGCTCGCTCCACCGTTCCAAAAGGCTGCTGTCGATGAGTTCTGTTTTCACTTCCAGATGATCGATATAGTTGCGCCGCGACACAACAATTTCATAATGCGGCCCAATGCCCGCCTGGCCCATCAGCACGCTCTCAATTTGCGAGGGGAATACGTTCACGCCGCGAATGATCAGCATATCATCGCTGCGGCCCTTGATCTTTTCCATGCGGACCAGCGTTCTTCCGCAATTGCAAGGCTCGTATATCAGCCTTGTAATATCCCGGGTGCGGTAACGGAGTGTAGGCTGCGCCCATTTGGTGAGGGTTGTAAGCACCAATTCCCCCTCCTGACCCGGAGGAAGGACATCGCCGGTATCAGGATTGATGATTTCGGGATAAAAATGATCCTCATTGATGTGCATGCCGCATTTTTCCTTGCATTCGCCAGACACACCCGGACCGATGATTTCCGTAAGGCCGTAGTTTTCCGTAGCAAAGATATGCCACCTGCGCTCCAGTTCGGAGCGCATCTCTTCGGTTGAGCCTTCTCCGCCAAAGAGCCCAAACTTGAGCTTGATGTCATCCATCACGCCCATTTTCTCTGCCACTTCGGCCATATACATGGCATAGCTGGGGGTCGAGACCAATACGGTAGAACCAAAGTCCCGCATAATGTTGATTTGGCGCTCCGTATTGCCGCTGGATATGGGAATAATAGTCGCCCCCACCTTTTCAAGCCCGCCATGCAAACCGAAGGCTCCGGTAAAAAGCGTATAGCCAAAGGCGATTTGAGCGATATCCTCCGCACCAGCTCCGGCAGCCGTGACAATACGGGCGATGTTCTCAGCCCACATATCCAGATCCTCTTTTGTATACCCTGCGGTGATAGGCTTGCCGGTGGTACCGCTGGAGGCATGAATCCGAGCGACCTCCTTCATGGGTACAGCCAATAATTTGAAAGGATACTGCTCCCTCAATTCCAGCTTGCTGGTCAGCGGAATGAGCGCAATATCCTTTAATTGCCGGATATCCTCCGGCTTAACGCCCACCCGGTCCATTTTCTCCCGGTACATGGGCACATGGTCATATGCATGGTGCACCGAAGCACGCAAGCGCTCTATTTGCAACGCCTCCATAGCTTCGCGTGAACACGCTTCAATTTTTGAATTCCACATGATATGTCCGCTCCTTCCGTACTACATGGCTTGTCCCAAATAAAAACCATTCTACTCTGCTGCAAACGTATCTGCTACAAATGTATACGTTAAAAAGTAGTATAGCACAAGCCTATGAAAAAAGAAAAGCCCTCAGCTGGCCTTTTTCCGTTTTCCCACAATTATCCACATCAGCGTTCCAAAGCATAAAAAGCCAAGCGCGGGGTAGACCATTCCCACCAAGCCTCCAAAGCCAATAAAGGCAAAGGGCAAAATGAGCCCGGCTGTAAGGAGAATTGCCCGCCGCTTGTTCCACCGCTCGCGAAGCATATTTCCAAGACCCCGGGCTGCCGCCAGGAATGTTGTAAATACCGCAAGGTATAAGCCGATAATCCCAAGCCAGAATCCCAATTTTCCATAAGCGCTCAAGAGCATTACCATGGGCAGCGCCGCGTTGTAAAGCGATGTTTGGCGCAAAAGCACCGCATTGCCCATGCCTAACAGGGCGAGCATCAAAAAGCTCAGATAGACCGATGTCCGGCAGGCTTGCCTGTCATTTAGGCTCACACCAAGTTCGCACAAAACCCCTGCTGCCAATGTAATATTCAGTGCTCCATAAGAAAGCCCGTTCAGGCAAACCTCCAATATTCTGCGTCCAAGCGGCAAATACTCCTGAGCCAGGACCGCTTCCCGCCGGGGCAGCTGCAGGCATAACAAAAAAATGACGGCAAGCGCTGGAATCAATAGCTTTCCAATGCAAGCCAGGGGTTCCAGCCCCCTAACAGAAAGATACAGCCCGCATACCAGCGTTACACACAAGCCTATCCAATAAGCACCGTGCACCGGCAAGGCCAGTTGAAACAATTCACCGGAGGCAGCCAGCATGCTGCCTCCGGTAGCCCCAAGAAGCAGCACAAAGGAGCCCGTACCCAGATTTCCGGCCCAGCCCATATTCCGGCAGCTCATGCGATGAATCGTACATCCGTCCGAATGCCGGGCCTTGCGCAGAATGGCCAGGGTAAATGCGCCCATCACAAAAATCGCCAGGCCAACACCCAGCCAAGCCAATTTCCCGTACAGGCTGAAAAAGCGCATGATTTCACGGCCCGAGGCAAACCCTGCCCCAACAATCGCTCCAGCGCATTCCAGCACGGCATCCCTTGTTTGACGCTCCATTTTCCCACCCCCCTAAATCCTACAGGCGTGCGGGCAGGATTATGATGCGGCACCTATTTTCCGCAAAGAAAAATAGACTTATTTTGTGATACTTATCCTTTCTGAGCTAAAAGTAACATGAGCTCATCTTCCACCCGGTGGCAAATCTGCATGCCAGGCTTATGAAGCCTAGGGTCCGCACCGGCCATTATATATCCCTTCCCAACAGCTTGGAGCATGGATTCATCGTTGAAATTATCGCCAAAGGCGATCATCTCTTCTTTTTGAAGGCCCAGTTTTACTTGCAAATCCTTCAGCGCCGTCCCTTTATCGGCCACTGTGAAATCCACCCATGCATCTCCTGCAACCGCCACATTGAGATAATTGCCCCACTTTTCCTGAAATGCAACAGCTTCCTTTGCTGCACATTTCTCGGGCACATAGGCAGATATTTTCAAATACTCGTCCGGCAATGAAAAAAGGTCTTCCACGATTGCGACGTTATTGCGCATCTCATACACCATATGGTCCGCAAATGGCCTGTTCTTTCCTGTCACATAACTGGCTTCCCGGCAGCAGAGCAGCACCTCCAGCCCTGCAGCCTGGATATCCGCCATGATCTTTTGCCCCATAGCCCAAGGCACAGGCTGACAGCGAACCGTTTTATCCCCCTGCATGGTAAGGCTGCCGTTTTCACAAATAAAGGCGATTTGCTCCCACACAGGCAAAAAGAGCCGTTTCACGTTGGTATACTGGCGTCCGCTGGCTGCCACAAACAATATGCCCTGTTTTGTAAGGCCGCAGATCATATCAAAAATATCACCTTGAAGCGATTGGGCGCCATTTTGCAAAAGCGTTCCATCCAAATCGCTGGCAATCAGCTTGATCATTACATTACTCCTCGCAGATGACTTACAGTCTTGATACGGCTATAACGCCTGTTCATGATGATATCATGGTTATACAAATTCCTCAACAAGTGAATACTTGTTATAAGCAAGTGACCTGTAATGCTTTTCAAGTAAAAAATAATTGATTATATTACCAATTCACGTTATAATAAGTAGTAGTTAGCAACTCCTAACCAAATAGAAGGGGGATGCATCTGTGAAACTAATATTATTGCGGCACGGTGAAAGTGAATGGAACCGTTTAAACCTTTTTACGGGCTGGACAGATGTGGATCTTTCGGAAAAAGGGCGGCAAGAGGCGATAAAGGCAGGCCAGCTTCTGAAGGAGAGTGGGTTTGATTTTGACATCTGCTACACATCCTACTTAAAACGGGCCATCCATACTTTGAATCTTGCATTGGAGCAAATGGACCGGGAATGGCTGCCTGTTATCAAATCCTGGCTGCTCAACGAGCGGCATTACGGAACGCTTCAAGGGCTTAACAAAGCCGAAACCGCCGCCCGTTATGGAGAAGAACAGGTAAAAATCTGGCGCCGTTCCTTTGATGTAAAGCCCCCTGAACTACATGAAGGCGATATCAGAAATCCCCGAACGCAAGCCCAGTACCGGGGCGAGGATCAGTCGCTGATTCCCCTTGCGGAGAGCTTAAAGGAAACCATCGGCCGTGTCGTTCCCTATTTTACCTCCACCATCCAAGAAGAGATGGCATTGGGCAAACGGGTCATCATCACCGCTCACGGAAATTCGCTTCGGGCGCTTGTCAAACATCTGGAGGAATTATCTGCAGCAGAAATTATGGAGGTCAATATTCCCACAGGCATACCTCTTGTCTATACACTGGATGAGCATTTTCAAGTGACAGGGAAAGAATATCTGGGGGATCAAAAAGAAATCCGGGCAAAAATAGAAAGTGTCGCCAGCCAAGGTTTGGTCCATAATATACCATGAAGGAGGAATTCTCAATGCGCTTTACCATTCAAAATATCTATGGCCGGGAGATTATCGATTCCCGGGGCAATCCTACGGTGGAAGCCGTTGTTATATTGGAAAATGGCGTGGAAGGTGTAGCCGCTGTACCCAGCGGCGCTTCCACAGGCCAGTTTGAAGCTTTGGAGCTGCGGGATAAAGACCCCGCCCGCTTTGGCGGAAAGGGCGTACTGAAAGCAGTATCCCACATCAACAAGGATATCAAGGAAAAACTGGTGGGCATGGATGCCTCTCAGACAGCCCAAATTGACGAGGCAATGCTCAAGCTGGACGGCACCCATGATAAATCCCGTTTGGGTGCCAATGCCATCCTGGCTGTATCCCTGGCCGCGGCCAAGGCGGCGGCTAACGCCCTCAGCCTCCCCCTATACCGCTTTTTAGGCGGTGTGAGTGCCGATACGCTGCCCGTACCTATGATGAACGTGTTAAACGGCGGCGCCCACGCCGCAAACAACATTGACATCCAGGAGTTTATGATCATGCCGGTTGGTGCGCCCAATTTCAGGGAAGGGCTGCGCTGGTGCACCGAGGTCTTCCATACATTGGCGTCTATTCTGAAAAAAGACGGCCTGTCCACCGCAGTAGGCGATGAGGGCGGCTATGCCCCCAATTTAGGCAGCGATGAGGAAGCCATACAATACCTCCTCCGGGCGATCGAGAAAGCCGGATATAAGCCCTATCAGGACTTTATGCTGGCTATTGACGCCGCTTCCAGCGAGTGGAAGAGTGATAACGGATATCTGCTTCCCAAGCATCAAACCCATTATACAACGGATGAATTGATCGCATATTGGAAAGGCCTAGCAGAGAAATATCCCATTGCTTCCATTGAGGACGGCCTAGACGAGGAGGATTGGGAAGGCTGGAAAAAGCTCACCTCAGAATTAAGCGGCAAGGTACAGTTAGTAGGCGACGACCTCTTCGTTACCAACACACAGCGGTTGAAGAAAGGGATTGAATCGGGCTGCGGCAATTCCATTCTTATTAAGCTGAACCAGATCGGCTCACTCTCCGAAACCTTGCAGGCTATTAAAATGGCACACAATGCAGGATATACCGCCGTAATCTCCCACCGCTCCGGCGAAACGGAGGATACCACGATTGCTGATCTGGCTGTGGCCATCAACGCCGGACAGATCAAAACCGGTGCGCCCAGCCGCAGTGAGCGTGTGTCAAAGTACAACCGCCTTCTGCGCATCGACGACAGTCTTGGCGAAAGCGCCAGGTATCCGGGAAATAAGTGCTTTAGGAGATGACAGGAACGGGCGGGGAGTCCTTCTTTTGAAAAAAAAGGCCTCCCCGAACCAGTTCAAGAAAACGTTATTATTTTGAAACTGGATCTGTCGTACTGGCATCTTGTCATAGACATTTTATCATGGTTAACCAGAGGGTTTTATTGGCACAGGCTGATAAAGCCCTTTTTATGATTATCTTTTTCATACAGCATTGAATGCAGCGCTTGCGTGAAACGGCCGCATAGCCTATAATACGGACAACCCACACTATCCGGATGCCTAATGCCAAGTGAGGTAATGCTTATGAAGCCCACGCCATGGAAGGACAGTTTTCATCCCTATGCCATGACCACCATTCTGTGCTGGTCTCTGGCCTTCATTTTCACCAAGCTTGCCATGCAGCATTTTTCACCCTATTCCCTGGGATTATGGAGGTATGCGGCGGCCAGTGCAGCACTTTTACCGGTAGCCATCCGCAAAAAGCTGCAATGGCCCAGGAAAAAAGACACCGTATGGTTTTTACTGTCCGGTGCACTGGGCTTTTTCCTCTATATGATTGTGTTCAATATTGGCAACTCCACCGTCACGGCTGCTACGGCCAGCCTGGTATTGGCTACGACCCCGGTGCTGACAGCGCTGATGGCACGGCTGTTTTTCAAGGAACGCCTGCGGGGTTATCAATGGCTTGCCGTCGGGGTAGAGTTTTCCGGCATTCTTTTGCTGACATTGCTCAATGGTACCCTGGCCATCAATGAAGGTGTGCTATGGCTTTTTGCGGCGGCACTGTCATTAAGCCTATACAACCTGATCCAACGCCGTCTGACAAAGATTTATTCTCCCTTGCAGGCTGTTGTTTACAGCATTTTCGCAGGTACATTGATGCTATGCATATTTCTGCCTCTGGGGGTGAAGGAGGCACAAACCGCACCTCCGGTTTATTGGCTTTACGTAGCTCTGTTAGGGGTGTTGCCAAGTGCATTGGCTTATGTGACCTGGTCAGTTGCCTTTCAAAAGGCGCTCCGCACCAGCTATGTAAGCAATTATATGTTCATTACGCCCTTTCTTTCCAGTGCGATTGCCTTTTTAATTGCCGGGGAAGTGCCGGATAAAGCTACACTGATCGGCGGCGCAGTCATACTTTCCGGCATGGTTCTGTTCAACAAGCAAAGCCTGTTCCAGTCATCCCATGCGGTTGAATGCGTAAAAGGCACTTCTTCCGGCCGATGAAATAGCGATTTGTCTTTATTAATGAAAATGTAAAGAGCGCCTGAGGCCGGCCGCTTCAAGCGCTCTTTGCGTATCCAATTTTTGATCAATACCTGATCTTTCCTTCGGCCACCCGTTTCAAATGCTCCCCATAGGGGGACTTCCCATATCGCTGGGCGGATGCCAGCAGCTTTTCCCGGTCGATCCATCCGTTAATGAAGGCGATCTCCTCCGGCGCGGAAATTTTGATTCCCTGGCGTTTTTCGATCATCCGCACGAAATCCGCCGCATCCACCAAACTGTCCATGGTGCCCGTGTCCAACCAGGCAAAGCCGCGGCCCAGTAGCTTCACATCCAGTTTGCCTTCCTCCAGATAGATCCGATTCAAATCTGTAATTTCCAGCTCACCCCGGCGGCTGGGCTTTACCTGTTTTGCAAGTTCCACAACCCGCCTGTCATAAAAATATAGTCCGGTAATGCAATAGTTGGACTTGGGATTTTGAGGTTTTTCTTCAACGGATATAACCTTGCCCTGTTCATCAAATTCCACAATGCCAAACCGTTCAGGATCATTTACATAATATCCGAAAATGGTTGCCCGGCCCTTTTCTCCATTTTCTACAGCTGCCCGCAAAAGCGGTGAAAAGCCGTTGCCATAAAAAATATTGTCACCAAGTACCATGGCGCAGGAATCATCTCCTATGAATTCCTCTCCAAGCAGAAATGCCTGGGCCAGCCCGTCGGGGGATGGCTGCACCTTATAGCTTAGGGAAATGCCAAACTGGCTGCCATCGCCCAAAAGATGCTCAAACCGCGGCGTATCCTCCGGGGTGGAGATGATGAGTATATCCTTGATGCCTGCCAGCATCAGCGTGGACAAAGGGTAATAGATCATGGGCTTGTCATACACCGGCAAAAGCTGTTTGCTGGTTACCATGGTCAGGGGATACAGCCGCGTTCCCGCGCCTCCTGCCAAAACAATACCTTTCATTGCTTATTCTCCTTTGCAAGCTTTCATTTGAATTCCCGTGAAACCTTTTTACAAACACGCTTGAAGCAGCGTTTGAATATCCTCTTGTGAAAAGGAAACCGGGTTATTATCCATCCGCCCCTTGGTAAAAGATTTTTCTGATATACCGGCGATGTCATTGGCAGCAATGCCAAAGGCGCTAAGCGTCAGGGGCTGTATACCCTTGCTTACCTTTTCAATCCATAAATGAAAACCGCCCGCGGACAAGAACACATTTTCGATTCGTGAAATTTCCGGCACCGCGGCGCGATTGAGCATCATCACGCCATTCAAAGTCAAAGCTGCCGCAAATCCATGGGGTACCCCGTGTAAAAGTGTCAATGGGTAAGAAATGGCATGACAAGCGGTGGTCCGTGTAATGGAAAAGGCAAGCCCCGCCGTTAGCGATGCGGTGCACATTGCCTGCCTTGCGTCAAAATCACAGGGATTCTGCAATGCCCTAGGCAGTGCATCACGAATGTCTCCGATAGCCTGCAGGGCAAGGGCCTGGCTCAACGGTGTACGGCGCACCGCCCAGAACGCCTCCATGGCATGGGAAAGTGCATCCAGCCCAGTGGACAAAGTGAGCTTCTCAGGCATGAGTGCGGTAAATTCTGGCACCACAAGGGCGGCCTTGGGAAAGAGCGATTCCATTTCCACGGAAAGCTTTTCCCCTTTCACCTGATCCCACACGGTAGCCCATCTGGTCACCTCCGAGCCGGTCCCGGCTGTGGTAGGCAGGACAATGATATCCGGCCGAATCCTGCCATCCTCGTATTTTCGGTTTTGAATGATTTCCCGCACCCTATCTGCGGATAATTTCTCCGGCGGAATAAGCCCATGAAATGCACAGACCGCTTTGGCCAAATCCATGCAGCTTCCCCCGCCTATGGCAAGAATACAGCCAAACTGCTGCTTTCCAAGGGTGTTCAATACCCGATAAAGATCGGTGATATCCGGGTTGGCAGGAATCTGATGAAAGCCCATTCCCCCGTGATTATGCGTAAGGTTCTTTACCCATTCGTCCAAATGCAGCCGTGCCATCATACGGTCCTGAATCAGTACCAGAACAGGCCCTTTGCCGGCAAGAAGTTCCTCCACCCTTGATAGTGCCGCTTCTTTTTGCATAAATCGGATCTCAACCGGAGAAAAAGGCAAGTAGGAAGCCATGGTTCCCCCTTAATCGCTTGGAATCAGCGTCAGGATTTCACGAATGGACATGCACTTTGCATCGGCTTCAAATGAACGTCCGTGCGCCAACACCGCTTTTGCCGCTTCCTGCATGGCGGGAAAAGCGCTGCGAAGCAGATGATTGGCGTGAATGACAATATTTACGCCGGCTTTGGCCAGTTCTTCTTCGGTAATGGTGTTGTAGGTGGTGGGCACCGCAACAATCGGCGTTGCTTCGTCCATTTCACGGAATCGGCGGCAGAATTCCAGCACTTCCTCCGGCTCTTTTTGGCAGGAATGAATCATGATGCCATCGGCCCCCGCTGCCACATATGCCCGGGTTCTTTCCAACGCATCCTGAATTCCCATGCCCAAAATGAGGCTTTCGCAGCGGGCGATAATCATGAAATCCCTGGTTTTGAGGGCATCCTTCCCAGCCCTAAGCTTCTGGCAAAAGGATTCTTTCGTCTCCTGCACCTGCTGAGCCTGCGTACCAAAAAGGGAATTCTTTTTAAGACCGGTCTTATCCTCAATAATGATGGCGGAGATACCCATCCGCTCCAAAGTGCGGATGTTATAGACGAAATGCTCCGTCATGCCTCCTGTATCCCCATCCAATATAATGGGCTTGGTGGTTACCTCCATGATCTCCTCCAGCGTCTGTATTCGGGAGGTCATGTCCACCAATTCAATGTCCGGCTTGCCCTTGGCGGTAGAATCACAAAGGCTGGACACCCACATACCATCAAACTGCCGGATGCCATCCCTGGTTTCCACCTTTGTCTTTTCCACCAAAAGACCGGTCAGGCCGTTGTGCGCCTCCATGACCGATAAACATTTCTTATATTTCAACAGCTTTTTCAGCCTTGCCCGGCGGTTTTCAGGCATGGCAAGCTGTTCCTGCAAGGTGCTGAGGGTTTCTTCCGTAGGGGTATAGGTGTAGGGAAACTCCACCAGCTCTCCGCCCCATTCCTTCAGCTTTTCAATCACCCTGCCGCGTATGTTCACTTGAAAGCCTGTGCGCCAGTCATCTCCATGAACCACCACATCAGGTTTCAGCTTTTCCAATATGTCCTCATAGTCCAGCTTGTCCTGCACCACCACCTGAGCGACCCCCCGGATGCTGCGGAACAAGGCCAGCCGTTCCTCCAACGGAATAAGGGGGTATCGCTTGAAGGACGCAACCACTTCATCGGTCAAAACGCCCACCGTGAGTTCTCCCAGCTGTGCCGCATTGTTGATGATCTTAATATGGCCGTTATGCAGAATATCCGTGCTGAAACACATGTATACTTTTTTCATTGGCTTCCTCCCGCCTCCCGGCCGCAGGTCTTTACAAACCGGGCGGATACCTCCCGCAAATCCTTTTCGTTGTCAATTTCCAAGCAAAGCCTGCCGCCCATATCCAAGGGATGGAGCGACACATTATCATGGAGAATGGGATTCAAAGCATTTTCCGCATACACATTTGTTTCACCACGCTGGCAAAAATCATCTATTTGCGCCATCCAAGCGTTGAAATCCGGCTCATTTAAACGATAGGCAGGCTGGCATGCCACACAATCCTCCCCGAAAAAAGAAAGCCCAATGCCCCGGACCAGACCGTCGCCCAGCTTTGCCTTGAAATCCTTTTCCGGCAAAGGCAGCCCACGGTCTACCGCAACAACGCTGGGACCCTTTTCAAAGAGCATATCATAGACAGCAGGCTCCAAAACCAAGTCGCCATGGAGCAAAAGCACATCACCCACAAGATGCGGAGCCGCCAGGTGCATGGAATAAATATAATTTGTTTCCCGAAAACGGGGATTAGGCACATAGGTGATGGAAAGAGGAAGGTGCAGTTCATCTATGTGAGCCTTAAGCCGGTCCTGAAAGGGGCCGGTGGTTATCACCACATCTTTAATTCCGCAGCGGACCAATTGTGTCAATTGCCAGCTGATGATGGTCTGCGAAAGGCCGATTTCGCACATACATTTGGGAGCATGTTCCGTATACGAGCCCATTCTCAGGCCCACTCCCGAATTGAGCAGCAGTGCCTTCATTCTAGATCTCCTCCCGGCGCAAATAGGCCATCAATCCAGCCAGGTTTTCTTTAGGTGTAGTTGCAGGGCGCCCCAGATTTTCCCGGGAGCCTTGGGAAAGTAGCACTTCCACAAAGCGGGGTCCTGAAGACGGAATTTTTCTGGCCTTCTGATCGGCCCATGTTTTCCATTCAGCTTCGTTTTCCGCAAAGGCGCATTCCCTGTATCCCGCTGCTTTCGCCAGCGCGCAAAAATCCGTCCGTCCGTCATTTACCGGCATGCCTCCCACGCTTTCATGGGCACCATTGTTTAAGACCACATGGGTCAGGTTGCCACACCGGCTGGAAGCGGCCACCACCATGCTGCCCAAATGCATCAGCATAGCCCCATCCCCATCCAGGCACCATACGTTTATGCCAGGCTTTTCCCGTGCGATACCCAAGGCGATCATCAGCGCGTGGCCCATGGAGCCCACGGTCAAAAAATCCCGTTCATGGGTTTCACCTCGCTGTTCCCGTAGCTCATATACTTCCCTGGACGTTTTGCCCGTTGTAGTCACAAATACATCGCGGTGGCCTGCGGCACTCAACAAAATGGAAAGGGCCTGCTCTCTTCTGAGCAAGGAGAGCTCTGGGTATATCACTTTCAACGCCTGTTCAAAGGTATTTTTCCGAATTAGGAAAGCAGCCGATTTTCCTTGCTGCAAAATCGCTTGACATGCATCTGCAGCCGCTAAAAACGCATCTGCGGTGGTTTCGGATGATAATGTAAACGTAGTCAGATCCAGCAATTCCATCAATTCCGGTGTAATCTCGCCCTGAAAGAGGTGCTGGGGTTCATCCTTTACCCCCGGCTCTCCCCGCCATCCCACAACGAATAAACAAGGGATGCCATATACCTTTTCATGTAAAAGCGATGTGATGGGATTTACCGCGTTGCCAAGGCCGCTGTTTTGCAAATAGACCATGGCAGGCTTTCCGGCAGCGATATAATGCCCGGCCGCCAGAGCCACCGCAGCACCTTCATTGGGAGCGACCAAGTGGCGTCCTTCTGCGCCATATGCCCGATAGAGTACATCGCATAAGGGTTTTAATTGAGAGTCGGGAACGCCAGTATAAAAATCGATCCCCAGCCGCTCCTGAAGGACCTGCAAAAACCATTCTGCCCGCATGAATGTTCCTCCGCTTTTTCAAAAGCCAATACAATTTATGACTTTTCCATTATAGAAACTTTTCCAACCCGTGTCAACGAAAGCTGTCCTACCCGTTTGGTACATTGTTTTTTTATGCAGCTTATGGTATGATTCGCCTGAGATTCCTCTAGAAAAATGCATATTTGCAGGAAAGGGCAATTCATGGAGCAAAAAAAGATATTTCGAATTCCCCTCCCTTCCTATTCCTTATCGGAGGAACTGATCAATTCTATTTCACATGGTGTAGGCGCACTTTTTAGCATGGCCGCTCTTGTAATCTGCCTTGTGACCAGCTTGCAAAAGGGTAACCCCAATGCTATTATCGCCAGCGCTATTTATGGCGAAACGCTGATTTTGCTGTATGCCATGTCTACCATTTACCATGCTCTCAGGCCAAACCGGGCAAAGCGGGTTTTTCGGGTGATTGATCACTGCAGTGTGTTCTTATTGATTGCGGGTACTTATACGCCCTATACGCTGGTATCGCTTAACGATTCCACAGGCTGGCTGCTTTTCGGAGTAGCCTGGGGAACGGCTATAATTGGCATTATTCTAAACGCGATTGACTTAAAAAAGTTTGCCCTGTTCTCCGTCTTATGCTACTTGGCCATGGGATGGGTCATCCTGTTTGCTGCCGGCCCTCTTTCCCGGGCCATTGCGCCGGAGGGATTCAGGCTCATGATCTATGGGGGCATTCTGTATACCCTGGGTGCCGGGTTGTATGCCCTGGGAAAAAAGATCAAGTATATGCACTCAATCTTCCACTTTTTCGTGCTGGGCGGAAGCCTCCTCCACTTCTTCTCCATCTGGCTTTACGTGTTGTAACTGTGCCAAAAAAGGGGATAGCGCCATGGAAATGAATCAGGGCCAGGGAAAGGCATATGAAAGAGTAATTGAGTATGTCAAACAAGAAATATTGAGCGGTGAACTTCGCCAGGGGCAAAAGCTTATGCCCGAGCGGGAATTGGCCGAACATTTAGGAGTGGGGCGCAATTCTGTACGGGAAGCCTTGCGAACCTTGGGCATCATTGGTGTTATTTCCAGCACCCAGGGAGCAGGCAATTTTGTTGCCTGCAACTTTGAAAAAAGCCTGGTGGAATGGATGACCATGATGTTTCTTTTACAGCGCACCAATCACCGGCAGATCAGTGAACTGCGGCAGGGATTGGAAATTCAGGCAGCCTATCTGGCCATTGACAAAATATCAGATGAGACCATCCTGGGCCTCCGTCAAATTGTGGATGAACTATCTCAAAGCACGGATGAGCGAAGGAACGTAGCGATGGACAAACAGCTGCATTACCGCATCGCCCAAGCCTCGGAAAACCCGCTGATTGTTGAAATCCTGCAAGCGCTGTCGGACGTGATGGATATATTTATAAAAGATTTGCGCCGGGAAATTCTTATGGACGTCAAAAGCAAGGACAGGCTGCAAAATGCGCATGAAAGTATGGTTCAGGCGCTTCAGATGCGGGATCGAGATCAATTGACCGCCGCATACCATGAGCACTTTCTGCTTATCAATAATGCACTTTAGTATTTGTCATTTTTTTATCAACCCTAGACTTTTCTCATGTGGTGTGATACCATATATACAGAATTGGTAGGACCAGAGAGACCCTGCTTTTTATTTTTCGCATTATTGGTAGTACCAATTTGCCCGTTTCGATTCCAGGAAGGGAGAATTTACATGGAAATATTGGTCTGCATCAAACAGGTGCCCGAAACGAACAAAGTGGAAGTAGACCCGGTAACAGGCGTATTAAAGCGGGGCGGCGTTGCCTCCAAAATGAACCCTTATGATTTATATGCCCTGGAGACGGCGCTTCGGCTTAAGGAAGACCACGGCGGAAGCATCACCGTCATCAGCATGGGTCCTCCCCAAGCCCAGCAGGTGATACGGGAAGCCTACGCCATGGGGGCGGACAGGGGCTTTCTGCTTACCGACCGAAAGTTCGGCGGAGCAGATGTGCTGGCAACCAGCTATACCCTGTCCCAAGGTATCCGCAAAGCGGGAGAATTTGATTTGATTCTATGCGGCAAACAAACCACCGACGGGGATACAGCTCAGGTAGGCCCTGAAATTTCCGAATACCTGAATATCCCCAGCGTGGCCAATGTGCGGCGCATCCTTGCGATGGAAGAAAAGGCCGTTGTTGTGGAAATGGACATGGGGGACGACGTGGAAGTGACCCGAGTGTTTTTCCCATGCCTGTTATCTGTGGAAAAAGATATTTTCCAGCCTCGCCTTCCTTCCTTCGTTCGCAAAATGAAGTCGAAGGATACACCCATTACCTTTTTAAGCCTTGCAGACATGGCAGACCAGGAAGAAAAGCACTATGGGCTTACAGGCTCCCCCACCCAGGTGCAAAGAATATTTCCACCGGAATCCCATGTACATCAGGAAATATGGCAGGGAAACGGGGACGAATTGTCCGCCAGGCTATATGACACGTTGGTGCAGGCCAAATTTGTGGAAAGCCGGGAAGGAGGAGATAGCACATGGCAAAATTGATCGTTCATCCGGAGAAAATACCCGATAAGGAAGCCCTGATCAAATTGTGTCCCTTTGGCGCCATGGAAGTAAAAGGGGATACAGTGGAAATTAACGCCGCCTGTAAAATGTGCCGAATCTGCGTAAAAAAAGGCCCGGCAGGTGCTGTGGAATATGTGGAGGACATTCAAAAAAAACCGACCGTAGACAAAAGCGCTTGGCGCGGCGTTGCCGTTTATGTGGACCATGTAGATGGGGTGATCCACCCTGTTTCCCTGGAACTGATCGGCAAAGCCCGGGAACTGGCCGCCAAGATCCATCAGCCTGTTTATGCACTTTTTCTGGGGCATGGCATTGGCGAAAAAGGAAGAGAGCTTTTGCATTTCGGTGTGGATGAACTGCACGTGTACGATCAGGAAGAACTTCACCGGTTCAAAATTGAAGCGTATACCTCCGCTTTTGTTGACTTTATAGAGCGAGTGCATCCTGCGGCCATTCTTGTAGGCGCCACCACCGTAGGACGGCAGTTGGCACCCCGGGTAGCGGCAAGGCTGCGCACAGGGCTGACTGCCGACTGTACCCAGCTTGAAATGCGGGAAAACAGTGATCTCATTCAAATCCGTCCTGCTTTTGGCGGCAATATCATGGCCCAGATCTTTACACCCAACCATAGGCCGCAAATGGCCACCGTGCGCTACAAGGTAATGGATGCACCCAAGCGGAGTACGGAATCCTCCGGCAAAACGCTGTTTTACACCCTGCCCAAAGAGAAGCTTGAAAGCCGGGTAGAAGTGCTGAGCGTATCGGAAAAACCAAAGGAGCAATTTATTGAATCTTCCGATGTGCTTGTAGTGGCCGGCCGCGGCATTAAAAAGGACAGCGACCTGCAAATGCTTAAGGAATTGGCCGATCTGCTTCACGGGCAGCTGGCCTGCACCCGTCCTTTGGTAGAGTGCGGATGGGTGGAAGCCAAGCGGCAGGTAGGGCTAAGCGGGCGCACCGTACGGCCCAGGCTGATCATCGCTTGCGGCGTTTCCGGCGCTATCCAGTTTGTGGCGGGCATGAACCATGCAGATACTATTGTGGCAATCAACAAAGATGAAAAGGCTCCCATCTTCAAGGTGGCCCATTACGGATTGGTTGGCGACCTGTATGAAATCGTGCCAAAACTGATGGAAAAGCTTAAAGGACAGGCGTAAAGCGGAAAGGAGGGCAACCTATGAGATATAAGAAAATCACCCCGGCTGATGTAGATCATTTGCGGACTATTATATCGGACCCGGACCGGGTTCTCTTTGGCGAGGTAATCAGCGAGGATTATTGCCATGACGAATTGAGCGGAACCACCAGTGAACCGGATGTGGTGGTTTTGCCTGCCTCCGCCCAGGAGGTATCACAAATTCTGCGGTATGCAAATCAGGAATGCATCCCCATCACCCCCCGGGGTGCCGGCACAGGGCTGGTTGGCGCGGCAGTGCCTATGGAGCATGGCATTCTTCTGGACATGAGCCGGATGAATCACTTTCTAGAATTGGATGAAGACAATTTGACCCTGACGGTGGAGCCCGGTGTTCTTCTCATGGAGCTTTCCGCCTACGTGGAGGAGCGCGGCTTTTTCTATCCCCCCGATCCCGGCGAAAAGTCCGCAACCATCGGCGGCAATATCAGCACCAATGCGGGAGGCATGCGCGCTGTGAAATACGGCGTTACCCGGGACTATGTGCGGGGGCTTGAAGTGGTTTTGCCAAGCGGGGATATTGTTCAGTTTGGCGGAAAGGTCGTAAAAAACAGTTCCGGCTACGCCTTGAAGGACCTGGTAATCGGCTCGGAAGGCACGCTTTGCGTCATTACCAAAGCCATATTGAAGCTTCTTCCCCTGCCAAAGCGCACCATCAGCCTATTGGTGCCCTTTCCCACCCTGCGCCAGGCCATCGGCACGGTGCCCTTGATTGTCAAGTCCAAGGCAATCCCCACCGCAATCGAGTTTATGGAGCGGGAAGTGATTCTGGACGCGGAAGAATACCTGGGCAAAAAGTTCCCCGACCATCAGGCGGATGCTTATCTCCTGCTAAAATTTGATGGCACCACGCTGGAAGAGATCGAAAAAATTTATGAAGACGTAGCCCAACTATGCTTAAGCCAAGGTGCCATGGATGTGCTGATTTCGGATACCGAAGAGCGGGACGAATCCATCTGGAAAGCCAGAGGCGCCTTTTTGGAGGCCATTAAAGGCTCCACCACCTACATGGATGAGGTGGATGTGGTGGTGCCCCGCAACTGCGTTCACGAGCTTGTGGAATTCGTGCATGATCTGCAGCAGGAAGTGAACATTCGTATCAAAACCTTCGGCCATGCCGGAGACGGAAACCTGCACGCCTATATTCTAAAGGATAATTTGTCCGATGATGTATGGGAAGAACGCATGTCCCTTGCAATGGAAAAAATCTATGAAAAGGCTCGTTTGCTGAAAGGTGAAGTATCCGGTGAGCATGGCATCGGCTATGCCAAACGCCCCTACCTTCAGGAGGCGAAAGACCCGGCGATACTGGCCCTGATGCGCGGTATCAAGGCAGCTTTTGATCCCAATAATATTCTGAACCCGCATAAGGTTTGTGAAAACTGAGCCCAAATAGAAATGCTCTGACAAATGAATGCCACCGGTTTAGCTGGTGACTATCCCAAAGCCAAAAGACTGCCCTCGCTTTCGCGAGTGGCAGTCTTTTGGCTTGCAGTAGAGGGCGCATCCCCCTTTTTTCATAAACAACCCTTTTTGAAATTACCAGGTAGCCCTTGCCGCTTCTTCCACACAGGCCTGATGTTCTTCATCCACCCGATCGGTTGCATGGGTTTTGCTCTTATAAAAGTGAATACAGAAATGCCCTTCAAAATTGTTGTTGGAAATAGTATCGTCAGCATGGGGCATGCCGTTCATAGAGCATGCATAGACATGCCCGTCATACAGCACCAGAATAGGCCGCCTAGCCCAACTCCACTCCCCTCCATAAACACTCTTCATGATCGCAGTGTCATCCGCGGTTAACGGCTCGGCATCCAGATGGTTATAACCGGACCAGCGCTTGCATTTAAAGGTCTTCCCTGTGCGCACGTCCTTTACCGTAAAGACCGCGCCTTTGGGGATGGCGTCGCTTCCGCCATTAAACCAATCCAGCTTTTCTGTTTTATACTTCTTTTCGTCTGAATTGGCTGCCTTTTCCCCAAAGAGGATTTCGATTGTGGCATTACCGGCTATACCGTCCTGGGACAGCCTTTTTGATTTTTGAAAGCTCTTTACTGCAGCTTCTGTTGCATCCCCGTAGCTTCCGTCAATACTCCCTGAATAGAATCCCTTCAATTTTAGGGCTTGCTGAAGCTTTTTCACCTTTGTACCGCTATCGCCCTTTTCACTGGTGGCTGGAGCACCGCCAATGTCGGCAATCATCTTTATTCCATCCAGCGACTTATCCTCTTTAGGTGCTTCACTGGCTTCTTTGCCAAACAACTCTTTAATCGTCACTTTGCCGGCTACGCCGTCAACAGTAAGCTTTTTTACTTTTTGAAAAGCTTTAACCGCTTCCTCTGTTTTTTCTCCAAAGCTTCCGTCGGTACTATCCTCATAGTACCCTGCGATCTTCAGCGCCTTTTGAAGCTTTGTTACATCGTCCCCCGTATCCCCCTTTTTGCAGGGAGCCGGGGCATCGCCTAAAGCATCGATTGCCTTCGCGTCCTGGGATGAAACCTCGCTCGATACCTTGACATACTTTTTCATGACATAGCCTGTAAATTTCCCATACGACACCTTGTACCAATCCCCGCTGGAGGACACGATGTCAATGCTTTGCCCCTCAGCAAGAGTCTGAAGTGCCTTGGAATCAGCAGATGCTTTTTCTCGTAGCATCAAGGCGCTGGCATTGACCGTCCCTGTCTGCCCTGCCTGTGCAGCGCTTACGATCAACAATCCGCAAGCTACCAGAGCCGAAAAAGAAAGCCGCTTGAATCCTCCAGCCTCTTTTTGAGGTTTTTTCTTCAGTAAAAACAAAGTCTTCTGCATCTTTTTCCCTCCCTTTGCTGCCTGAGCGCCTGGCATTAAAAGCCCGGCAAAACACCGGAGATGTACCTGCTGGTTTTTTGCAGGCACTATCCAGCCGGATTCTCAGGCAAAAGCCGCCGCATAAAGCTCTGCCTCATACAGCCGCTCCATTGCCCGCCTTTTTTGCACTTTTGCGCATCCATGGCGGAACGAATGTTGTCTTTTAGAATATATTACGCTTTTATTAAGAAGTCAAGCCATATTTTGCTCATTTTACATCTTTTCGTAATTATTTAACATCTTCCTTCCTTTTCTCGGCGTCTAATAATCTGTTGCATATTTCCAGTTGATTGCTTGACGAAAGTGTAAATGATTGGTAAACTATATATATAATAGTTGTACGTTATCTATCTATATTTCTAAACAATGGATTGTTCAGGCGGAGGTTTGCTTATGAATTTTAGCAATCGGGTTTTTCTGGCCTTTTTGGAGGAAGACAATGTCCAACGCGCTTTTTTCCGGCTTCGTCCTTTATTGAGCAGCGCCGGCCCCTGCACGCAGGAAGACTTGTCCAGTTTGCCGGATGAAGGATTTTTGCGTATCGTTCCGGACAAAAATGAACAAGCCAATTTCAAAGACCGAATGCGCACATTGGGCAATTTATGTCTGGTCGATTTAACCCCTTTTCCTCCTGAGGCTAACAAAATCCGCACCAACAAAAATTATGCCCCTGACAAAGATGAGAAAAATCAATATATCCTGTACTCCGATACAATCCACGCTTTGCAGCCCCAGCTTTTTTTCGAAGTGGCGGATGCATCCAATGCACAGGAGGCCTATCAAAAAATCTCTTCTTTGATTACACCTGATGTTTGCGTGCGGCTGGATGGCAAGTGGTTGGGGCCATTCCCTGCGGGCTTGCCCGACATGGACAAGGAAATGACTGCTCCCCAAGCCGATCAGGTCTTTACCCTTACGCTTCCCAACGGATGCGTACGCACTTTTTATTGGCCCGTGCAAGCATCACCCGTGAAGGAATCTGAGATGATCAGCGCTGGGGAAGTGGAAGAGGAGGAAGACAGCCAAGCGATGACGGCAAACGAACCTGCCGTAAACAATTCCGTCTCCTTTGCTTCCTCCAGGCTTCGCCTTGTGGAGAATTTCTCCGGCTCGAACGCTTCTGCCATCAAATCGGTTTCGCCTCTGTCAGGCACCCCTCTCTCCATGGCAGCTTCAGCAGGATCGCGGGCAGCCAGGCCTAGAAACCCCCTATTTGAGGTGGTTGACGCACAATGGCGCGCTGCAAAATACGAAGCGCCCAGCGCGCAGCTCCCTCAAGGGGCTCATCTGCGCCACGTGGAAAACCCGCTGGAAAAGTGCCGGGAAGCGCTGAACACGGCTTTGGCTTTACCGGATGCCCAAGACAAAGTATTGGATATGCTTTTGTCCGTGCCAAGTGTACAGCAGATGCTGGAAAAAGCAGCGCAGCGGCATGAGACGGATGGTCTTCTGTTTGCCGCAATCCGCCGCCAGCTTCAGGAGATGGAAGCGGAACGCCTATCCCTGCTGATTCAATTGGACAAAGCCAAAGAAAACAAGTCATCCTATTTTGATGAAGCGGTTTCCTTGGCACATCGGGAACAGACTGCCCGGCTTGAAAAATTGAAGGAAGAGATAGCCGCATGCCAGACAGCAAAGGAAGATTTGGAAAAGCAGCTGGAAGTGCTGATCGAAAACCGCAGGGCTTTGGAAGATGCTTTTGAAAGTTTCATGGAGAGCAATGGCAGCATTAAGCTGGAAGCTATGCAAAGAGTATTTCCGTTCTTCATGACCAAGCCTTCGCTCCGCATATCTTCCATGCCAGGTGTAAGCCTCTCCCCTGATAGCCTGGTTACCTCGCTTCAAGAGACTTTTGCACAGGAAGGAACACCGCTAAAGAAGGATGACGCTGTTCATTTCCTTGTATTGTTCGCCCTTTGCCAGAAAATTCAGTTCTCTCATACCAGCCTTGCGCAAGCCGCGCGATTTGCACGGCTATGCATGCAAGCCCTCGGTTTAACAAACTCTTATGCGCTTCAGTCCAATGAAGGGCAAACGGTATTTCTATCCCCATTGGTTCAAAACTCCAGCCCAGCATGTTTGGTAACCCCCTATCTTCCAAAGGATGCGCTGCCCAACGGTGCACGGCTAATGTTGCTATCCAAAACTCCTTCAACTTATCTGGAAGAAACATCATACGAGCTGTCCCCCTGGCCTGTTTTCATGGTTCCGGAGCTCCCCTGTTTCATGCCTGTATCTAAATCCTCCTCCGCTAAAACCAATCCTACCGTTTCCCTATCCTCCCTTCAAAACCTGGTGCCGGATTCGATAGAATTATCAAAGGAAAGCCTTAACTGGCTCCAGGCCATGAGCAGTACGATGTCTGAAGCCGGATTCTCCCTGCCCCAGGATGTGCTTGATATGATGTCCGAATACCTGCGCGTCGCGGGAGCACTCATGCAGGGAGGGATTGCTGCTGCCGCGGACTATGCCTTGCTATCCTGGGTCGTACCCCATGCTCAAAAGCATCCCCGGCTGCGGGCCGCCCTCAAATCCCTGCTGGGCCCATTGCCCCATTCCAGCGCAGTCCTTGCATAAAAAAAGGGTCGCCTCATAGGAAGCGCTAAAGGGGTGTTTCCCTTTACCTCACTCATGAGACAGCCTTTTTTGATTATCAGAAAAATCGTCTATAAATGCAAAAAATGCTTTTCAAGTCATACCATTCGGTTTATTATGTAAGCAGACACAAGCTCATTACATCCCGGCTTCTCGGGGAGAAGAGGAGGATTCAGCTTATTGAATGCCACTAAATATCAACCCCTGTTCAGCAAGCATTTTCCCTTTTGGCCAGAGCTGAGCGGTGACCAAAAAAGCCTGCTCATGGCGCAAACCTCCCTTGTGAACTATGAAAAGGGTGCAAAAATACATAGCGGAGACAATGACTGCGTTGGTGTGCTATTGGTTAAAAGCGGAGAACTTCGCGTATACATGCTGTCAGAAGAGGGACGGGAAATTACCCTGTTTCGGCTTTATGCAGGCGATGTCTGCATATTGTCCGCATCCTGCGTAATCAGCAGCATAACTTTTGACGTGCATGTGGATGCCGAAGTGGACAGTGAAGTTCTGGCCATAAATTCTTATACCTTTTCCGAGGTATCCAAGCAAAATATTCATGTGGAAACCTTCACATACAAATTGGCCACGGAACGCTTTTCCGATGTGATGTGGGCCATGCAACAAATTCTGTTTATGAGTTTTGACAAGCGCCTGGCGGTTTTTTTATCTGATGAAATGGCAAAGACTCAAAGCGACACCATCCCCCTCACTCATGAGCAGATTGCCAAGTATGTAGGCACCGCCCGGGAGGTGGTCACCCGGATGCTGAAATACTTCTCCAGCGAGGGCATCGTATCCCTTTCCCGGGGCGGCATCAAGGTTCTTGACCGAAAAAAACTGAGGAGTCTCATATAGTCTCTCAAACCTATTGATAGCAAACCGGTGGGATGAAGCGGCGTTTATCGCCGCTTTATCGCTTTATATGCTATTGGAGAAGAAGCTGTTCATCCTTTCGGTGTTTTAGCTTGCAAATGCCTTGCGTCATGGTACCCATGGGGCAGTACACACAAAAGGATCGGGGTTTATATAGGACCATCGTGACAAGCCCCAGCAAGGTGGAAGTCAGCATCACGCTATAAAACCCAAAGGCGTATTGTGTAATCCAGGGTGCTATTCCTGTATCACCTGCCGCCCATTGCCAGGGCAGGCGGATGGTCCACAACAGCGTTACTACGGAAGATAGGTCTTTTGCTCCTGAAAATACCAGATACGTTGTTAATATCATATTGAAAAACATGAACATAAAAAAGACCAGAAAACCATATCGAAAAGCCTTGCTCCTTAAGACAGGCGGAATATCCCTATTGCGGGACAGGCCGCACTTACGTCCCAACATATCCAGCAGCTGCCCTCTGCCGCAATATTTGTGGCAATAGGTTTTGTTCCCGTGAAAGGTGCTGATCAGAAGAGGAATCAAAAAGCATGCCATTCCCAACCAGGCAAAAAGAATGTTGACGAAGCCTAATGCCAGATAGACCGCAGATGCAACCCACAAATATTTATGCAATGGCTGTTTTTTCATACTGCCGCTTCCTCCATTGAAATGACTGAAGCCGGACAAGCTGATGCGCACTTGGCACAGCCCACGCACTTTGATTTGGCTACCTCAGCGTACATTCCATTTGTTACACAAATGGCTTGTATCGGGCAGGCAGCCATGCAAACGCCGCATGCCACGCATTCGCTCATTCTGACATGAGCCTTCTTTCTTTTGTTCAAGCGGTTCATCCCCATCGCTTCTCCTCCTGAAATTAAGCAATCCTTTGTAACCTTATCACACTGCCCAATCAAAAATATGTGATTGAATCACCAAAGTTTTTTTCTATGCCTCTCTTTCGTATAGCAGTCCAAATGCCTGAATTGATTATGATTTTGCACGTTTGTAAAAACCCAATCAATTCAGTTGCAACTCGACATAAAATTAGGTATAATTTTTCATGAAATTGAAATTTTCGCCCGTTCCTGCAATGAATGCATAAACTGGTTCGCACTGATTTGGTTCACAATTCTTTGAAACTTATTTCCTATGGAGGTACGCATGAAAAAGGCCTTGTGTCTGCTTGCGGCGATCTTATTATGGGCACCAACAGCCCGGGCAGACAAGCCCAACGCAATCCGTTATCTCAATTCATTGGAAACAAACAGCTACGTTTACACTTTTTCTGATGGGCATTCCTTTCAATACTATGCGCAGAATAATCCATTATGGAATGATATGCTCTATGAAAAGCGCACTTCCAATCGCAAACGCACCTTTGGAGGCAGCGGCTGCAATCCTACTTCCATGGCTATGGTCATCGCATCTCTCGTTCCCAAAAGTGATTATGATCTTATCAATAAATTTTCTTATAAAAAAAAGGGGTACATGCTGAATCCGTATACGGTCTATGCCACCAAAGATTCCAAGGATTTCGAAAATGCCGCGGTACAGACACCTGAAGAATATCAAAGGTATCTGCCCGTGGTGATTGGGGCATACGCAGCAGGCAACAACAAGACCGGCCAGGCGGACCGAAACAACGGCGGAACAGGTACCGCGTATTTCAAGACCCTATGCTCCATTTACAATATCACCTATACTCGTACCAGGAATACCGACGAAATTGTGGATGCCTTGCAAGGGGGAAAAGTTGTGGTCGCCCTGGCCGCCCGGAAATACAGCCCCTTGACGGATAGCGGGCATTATGTCTTTATCCCCTATTGCGATGATGAGTATCTGTATGTCTTTGATTCCTTACAACGGGAATCTTATCCGAAGGACAAAGAAGGAATTATTGATCAGATATCTCCCGGAATTTTGCGCATCCGGCTGAAAGACATCAAACAGATGTATTTTTGCGACTATTTTATATTTTCCAGAGCCTGATAACATCACAGGAATACAGAAAAGCCCATTTCCATTGCCCTTTGCTTTGGAAATGGGCCATTTTCTATGATTTTGCACCTTGCCTATTCAAATCAAACATTCTGCCTTTTCATCAAAAAAGCGGCCCACTTTCAGTAAAGCAACTGAAAATGGGCTAAAAGAATCTCGCTATTTACTTTACTTTTTTGGTGCCCTGCGCAGATAGGCGGGTACTCCCAATTCATCCTTTTCAGTAACGGCCGGTTGCTGCGGCTGCGGGTAATTCGGCATGCTGTAGGGGTTTTGCGCCGGAGGATAGAACGGCTGCTGCTGCTGGTTTTGATAAGGCTGATACTGCTGGGGAGGATACGGCTGACCATAACCAGGCTGGAATGCAGGCTGTCCCTGCTGCTGGGGTGCAGGAGCGGGTACGGCAGCAGGCCGACCGCTGTTTACAAAGCCAGGAATTTCAGGCTCAAATCCGGTATCTCCCCTGGCTGTGCTATGTTCGGCATCTCCCGCTTCCGCCGGTATGCCTTGCGGGTTAGCGGCGGCATTACGGGCAGCGTAGGGATTGTAGGTAGGCCGCGTCTCATAGGAGGAACCTGTGGTCCGCAACCGGTCACGCTCAAAGGGCTTTTTGGCAGGCTCCTTGGGCGGGAAGGGGGTCTTTTCAAAACCAGTGGCAATCACGGTAATGCGCACCTCGTCCCCCATCTTCTCATCTATGCCGGCGCCAAAGATGATATTGGCTTCGCTGTCGGCAGACTGCATCACCAGGTTGGCAGCTTCATTGATGTCCACAATGGAAATATCTTCGCCGCCGGTAATGTTGATGAGCACTGCCCGTGCACCGTCGATATTGGTTTCCAGCAGGGGGCTTTGGATTGCATTCTTGGCGGCGTCGACCATGCGGTTTTCGCCCTTACCAACGCCAATGCCCATATGGGCCATACCGCCGGATTCCATTACGGTCTTCACGTCGGCAAAGTCCAGGTTGATCAGTGCCGGTACGGCAATCAGATCGCTGATTCCTTGAATACCCTGGCGGAGCACATCATCTGCGATGCGGAAGGCTTCCAGCATGGTCGTCCCCTTGCTGACCACCTGCAAAAGCCGGTCATTGGGGATAACCACCAAGGTATCCACACGCTGCTTTAAATCGGCAATGCCGATTTCCGCGTTTTTCATGCGTTGTTTGCCTTCAAATTGAAAAGGCTTTGTGACCACGGCAATGGTCAGGCAGCCAAGATCCCGGGCGACTTCCGCCACAATGGGAGCGGCACCGGTACCCGTACCTCCGCCCATACCGGCGGTTACGAACACCAGATCGGCGCCCTTGATCGCCTGGGCGATCTCCTCCCGGCTTTCTTCCGCCGCCCGACGGCCAATATCGGGAACAGCACCGGCACCAAGCCCTTTGGTTAATTTCTCGCCGATTTGAATCTTTGTATTTGCGTTGGACAAGGTCAGCGCTTGACGGTCTGTATTGATGGAGATAAACTCCACGCCCTTAAGCCCCGCATCCACCATGCGGTTTACGGCATTATTGCCGCCGCCGCCGCACCCCACCACTTTTATGGATGCAAAGTTTGGCTGATCATCCATTTGAAATTCAAGCACGTTCCATCCCCCTACTCTGTATCAAATATCGCTATTTTCTATTTGTCAGCTCCCGGTGGAGCCTTTAGCCCGCAAACAGGCTGTGGAAAAAGTCTTTCACGCCACCTAGCAGGCCCGGTGTTGGCAAGTGCTGATGCTCGATGGTATCAATCACCAAGTCAATCAGTCCCAAAGCGCTGGCGTAAATGGGGCTGTTAAGCTTCATGGTACGCTTTGGGGTTTCCCTGACAGGCCTATCCAATTTCCCGGCAAGGTAGTCCCTTCCGCCACGATTTAAACTTAACCCGCCACCGGTAATATATATCGTACTCCAGTTACCCAGGCGCACGCCGCTTTGGTCGATGCACTCCTTGATCGATTCAGCGATTTCGTCCACCCTGGGCTCCAGCACCCTGGCCACTTCAGCCTGGGGAAAAGTGGATGGTTTTCCATCTTCCCCTTCTGCAACATCATACGATTGTTGGGCGGCTGACATGCCATAAACATAACTGCGTTTTATCTGTTCTGCGGATTCCAGGGGGATTTTAAGCCCCGCAGCCAAATCCGCCGCTATATGACCCCCGCCCATCGGGATGGTTTTATGAAAAATTACGGCGTCACCTTCCACTGCCATGACTTCCGTATTCAAATAGCCCATATCAATGAGGACGGCTGTACGATCCCGGTCCTCTTCAGGCAAATAGAGCATTGCTTCCCCCGTGGGTGTTGAAAAAAAGCCGCTGATGGATATTCCCATATCCCTGAGCCTGCCGGATACCTCATCCAGGAAAAACTGGTCTGCCACTACGAAAGAAATCAGTGCCCTTAGCTCCCTGCCCTTCATGTCCATGGGTTCCAGGGTCTTTTTCCCGTCGTCAACCATAAACCAAGCCGGGCTGCGGTGAACCACCACACCCCGAAGCGGCGTCAATTCTTTCTGGGCTGCCTCGAAAATCGCCTCAATATGCTTCATTGTAACCCGGGGATCAGCCCCCTGCAATTCTACCTTCGCAGGAATGGCATAAACACGAGAAAACTCCCCCGGTACGCCAACATTCAGCTCTTTGATGCGGAAATGCGATTGGGATTCCGCCTCGCTGATGGAAGCCTGGATGGCCTCATTAAGCAACTGGGGCGAGTTCCACTGGTCGCCGGAAAAACCATCATAAGAGGCAACCCCGGCACCGCTTATGTCACAGCGCTGGTTTCCCCCGTTTTCCGCCACCAACGTGACGATTTTGCTGGTGCCAAAATCAATCGCCGCCACAGTGGTTTTCATAAGTTCCTCATACCCCCGTTCATCGGGTGCTTCCACTATAAGTCAAAAGACATTATAACATAGAAGCGTCCCTGTTGAGAAGAAAAAAGATGCAGGAATGCATACTTTTTCACATTTTGTATTTTTTGATCCGCTAATTGGATATAATAAGCCAATCTTCCAACTTACCAATGTATATTGTACCTGTTTTAGGTAAAAACCGCAAGGGAAAACCGCCGAAAATACTCAGCTTTTTCATCTTTTTTTGCCATTTTCCCCCTTTTTGCATTATCTTTCTACTCTGCGGGGATATAAGTGGGATGGATTGGCGCTGACACATCCACGCTACCCTTTTCCCTGCCCATTTCCCTCAGTTTTTCCAGTACCGCCCGCATGGCACCAATCTTAGCCCGCATTTCCTCGCTATCCCCCAGGCGTATGGAGAAACCGTCTAGTGATATCAAATACAGGTTGTCCACATCGGATAGATTTAATTCCGACATTTGGGAGATACATTCCTGTACCGCCAATTCCGTCATTACCTGCCGGTAAGCAGTCAGTTGCCTTTGGGATTGACTGACCACATACTGGCCCAAATCACATTTGGAGAGGGTGAAGCCGGTTACGGCGATGAGGCCTTCCTCCAACTGAAGAACATCCGTTTGTTCCAGTACCATTCCTTCTCCGTCCAGGGTATACTGCACACCCATGGACTGCACATTGGCTCTGGGCACCCGCTCGAATACTTTCAAAATGAGCCCATCCGGATAATCCCTTTGCATATCTTCAAAAATCAGATAGCGGTCAGCGTTAATGTTATCCCGAATTTTGTTCTCATCCAAAAAGAGAATATTCTGCCCTTTCGCCAGCCCAGCCAGCGTTTCAACCTCCTGGTTTGTCCGATGGTTGTTGCCATATACCGTTACGGTACGAAGGCGGAAAAGCGTTCCTTGGAGGATAATACCCACAGCCACCAGCATAATCAATGTAAAAAGCACGGCACGAAGGCCCCGGCCTTTAGGGCGGGGCCTTGGGGAGGATGCCCGCTGCGTGCTTCCAGGAGGATAGGGCGGACGCTTCGCCGCCTGTATCCCGCCTAACCTGCTGTGGTCTTGCATGAGGATCTCTCCCCCTTCTGTGTTTCTTACGCTTCTATCCGCTCAATTTTAGCGCCCAGGGTTTGGAGCATCTTTTCCAGTTTCTCATATCCCCGGTCGATTAGTTGAACGTTTTCTACCTCTGTCACGCCTTGGGCCGCAAGGCCTGCAAGCACCAGCGCCGCACCGCCCCGCAAATCCCTGGCATTTACACGGGTGCCATATAGTGCGTCTACCCCTTGGACGATGGCCATGCGGCCATTGACCATAATGTTAGCTCCCATACGATTCAAGTCGCCGGCATGAGTAAACCGGTTCTCAAATACATTCTCCACTACAATGGAAGTTCCCTTGGCCATAGCAGCCAGCGCCAGCATCTGCACCTGCATGTCAGTGGGAAAACCGGGATGGGGCTGGGTTTGCAGCTGTTGGAATGCTGTCAGCCTTTGAGGGCCCTTAATGTCAATGGCACCGACTTTTTCATGAATTTCGCAGCCCATTTCCCTTAATTTCGCCAATATGGCTACCATATCTCTGGCTGGTGCATTATCCAAATGCACTTCTCCGCCGGTTATGGCGGCAGCGGCCAAGAGCGTTCCACAGACGATTCTGTCCGGGATAGGCCTGTAAATGGTACCGTGGAGCTTATCCACACCTTCCACCTGGATGGTATGCGTGCCTGCGCCCCGGACACTGCCCCCCAAAGCGTTGATGAACCGCTGCAAATCTTCTATCTCAGGTTCTCTGGCCGCGTTGTGTATGATGGTGGTTCCGGGGATTAATACAGCCGCCATCATTACATTTTCCGTGGCCCCTACGCTGGGATAGTCGAAATGCACTTCCGCCGCATGCATATGGCTTCCGTCGCAATGGATCAGCCCGCCCTCTTCCCGGATGGTTACACCCAAGTGGCGCAGTCCCTGCAGATGCAGGTCTATGGGACGCATGCCAATTTCGCACCCGCCGGGATAGGTAACCGTGGCTTTGCGGAATCTACCCAAGATGGGTCCCAGCAAAAAGATGGAAGACCGAATCTGCTTGGACAAGCTGTCGGGCATTTCCCAATTATGTAAGCCGTCAGACTGTATATGAATGATACCATCCACCTGCAGAATACGGCATCCCAGAATTTTCAGTATATCCGCCATATGCCGGGCATCGCTGATATCCGGACAGTCCAGTAGCGTTACTTCATCCTGGGTCAAAATACTAGCCGCCAAAATAGGCAGCACGGCATTTTTGGCGCTATTTACTCGGACAGTACCCCTAAGCGGCGTACCACCCTCCACACGGAAAAATCCCATGCGTGTCACCTCCACCGTTTTTCCCCGTGCTTCATCCTATGCCACAGGAAAAATTCGGTGAAAAGGCGCACAGATCCATGCTTTCCCGTAATCAGGTGCTAGTGGAGGTTCTTTTCACAATTTCTGCTGATGTTGAGCACAATACCCAACGCCGCCATGATTATGGAGATGGACGTGCCGCCTGAGCTGAAAAAAGGAAGCGGCAGCCCCGTTGTAGGAAGGATACCCACCACCACCCCCATGTTCAAAAATGCCTGAACGGAGATCATGCATGTAATGCCTGCCGCCAAGAGGCACCCAAAGGTATCCCGGCAGGTTACGGCAATGCGCATGCCAATGAAGGTAAAGGCGACAAATAACGCGACCACTGCCACGCACCCCAGCAGGCCAAAGTCTTCCCCCACAATGGCAAAGATAAAGTCGCTTTCCGGGTAAGGCAGGTAGGCGAATTTTTGTCTGCCCCGGCCCAACCCCATGCCAAAGAGCCCGCCGGACCCAAAGGCAATCAATGATTGGGCCAATTGATACCCCTCGTCGCTCATTTTCGCAAAGGGGTTCGTAAAGGATAACAGGCGTTCCCGGCGGTATGGTTCGCTCCAGGCGTAAAATATTCCTGCTGCCGCACCCAGCACGCCAAGAATGCCCAGATGCTTCCATTTTGCCCCAGCTATCAAAATCATCATGCCGCTTACGATGAGGATGGACATGGCAGTAGAAAGATTTGGCTGCTCCAGGATCAGTAAAAAGAAAAAGGCTGGCACAATCAAAAGCGGCAGGACGCCTCGAAAGAAATCCCCAATGCGCTTGCCACGATAGCTTAAGGCGGTGGCAAGAAACAAAATGGCCGCATACTTGCTCAATTCCGATGGCTGAAAACTCATACCGGCAATGTTCAGCCACCTTCGCGATCCATTGAGATAGACGCCAATGCCAGGTATCAGCACCAAAAGTAGAAAAATGGCGCTTGCCCCCAGGCCCGTCAGCACCACCCAGGGTTTTTTCCAAAAAGTATAGGGAATGCGGGCGGTAATAATTAGCGCTGCAAGCCCCACAGCAATGCCAATGAGCTGCTCTTTCACTTCCCCCAGCGCATCCCCATGATCCTGAGCCGTGTAATATGTGGCACTAAAAAGCACCAACAGCCCCGCCAGCAACAAAAGGATCATCGTTGCCACCAGGGCCGAGTCCACAGGATTTTGCTTTTTTTGCAGTACAGGCTGTCTCCCGGATATCTGGGCTGAAGCCCGGTTGTCCATCATGCTTCCGCTCCTTTCCGGCAGCGTCACCGCCGCCTTTGAGGCGCCCTCGGGGGAGGAAGGGAGCACAATTGCTTTTTTCAGTCAATCAATTCAGCGCGTTCACCAGTTCTTTAAATATCCGACCCCGCTGTTCGTAATCCGTAAACATATCAAAGCTGGCACATGCCGGGGAGAACAATACATTCCCGCCGATCACGCTAAAGCTCCGGGCTTTATTCACCGCGTCTTCCAATGATACGGCCGGGGTGATGGCTTCATATCCCTCAGCCCGCAGTGCTTTATCAATCTGCTCTGCTGTTTGGCCAAGCAATACCGCATGGCGAATAAAAGGCGAGGCAACAATTTCTCTGGCAAGAGGAGCGAAATCCGTATGCTTGTCATACCCTCCCAAGATGATAACTGTGGGTACTTTCATGGTCTGCACCGCTTTGATGGTGGAGTCCACATTCGTGCCTTTGCTGTCGTTGTAGTATGTAACCCCCTCCAGTTCACGCACCCGTTCAATCCTGTGCTCCACGCCTTGGAACGTGCGCAAGGAATGGCGGATAACCGGAGCAGGCACGCCCATAGCAACGGCTACCGCAGTGGCTGCCAATGCGTTCTCCAAATTGTGGGGGCCAGGGATATATACAGCCTCCACCTCGCACACAGGGCGCGTTTCCCCACCCCATGCACACATGATCTTGCCATTTTCCACATAGGCACCAAGGGGCACCGCCTGGGTGCGGGAAAACCATGCCACCCTGCTTTTCAATTGCCCTGCAAGCTCCTGCAGGATGGGATCGTCGAAGTTCAGCACCGCCACATCAGAGGGGGTTTGGTTTTCAAACAGTCTGGCCTTCATTCGGATGTATTCCTGCATCGTGCCATGACGGTTGAGGTGGTCTTCGGTAATGTTGAGAAGCGCCGCCACCTTGGGATGGAACTGGTCAATTGTCTCCAATTGAAAGCTGGAAACCTCAGCCACCAGTACATCCTCCCGGCGGCTTTTAAGCGCGGCTGCTGAATAGGGATAGCCTACGTTGCCCACAACGTAGGTCAATTTCCCGGCATTTTTGAAGATTTCGCCAAGAAGGGTCACCGTAGTGGTTTTGCCATTGGTACCAGACACAGCCACCAGCGCGCCTTCGGCGTTTTGATAAGCGAACTCCAATTCTCCCATCACCGGCAGGCCCATTTCACGGGCAGCTTGAACAAACGGTGCATAAACCGGTATGCCCGGGCTTAACACCACGGCATCCACCTGAGAAAGAAAGGCCTGCGGGTCTTCCCCCAAGTGCCAGATTACGGGCATCGCCTCCAGCGCATCCAAAGCGCCTTGAAAATCCTCCCGCTTCTTCTGATCCACCAGTACGGGTACGGCGCCCAGTTTTACCAAAAGCTCCGCTGCGGCCAGCCCGCTGCGGGCCAGCCCAACCACCATAACACGCTTCTTTTCCCAGTTCAAGTAATTACCCCCTTTGCAGCCGGATAAAGGCGCTGCATATACTTTATGATATGCCTGGTATATTCAAGGATAGGATTGCAATCAGGGATAAAATCCCTGTTACAATGGAATACATGGCTACGATTTGTGTTTCAGAATAGCCGCTCAGTTCAAAGTGATGGTGCAGAGGCGACATTTTGAAGATTCTCTTGCCATGCGTGATTTTGAAATATACCCGCTGCAGTATGACTGATACGGAAGACATAACCATGGTAAAGGAGATCAGGACGAGCATCAGCGGCTGGCGCAATAGCATGGCCATGGCAACGGTGGCCCCTCCGATGAACATGGAGCCCGTATCCCCCATAAATACAAGGGCAGGATAGCGGTTAAACCGCAAAAAGCCCATGCAGCTGCCTGTAAGGGCCAAGGCAAAAATGCCGATGCTGCGCAGGTTGGCGTCATACATGGAATAGCTGTAGATGGCAACGGTAGGCAGGAGGAAAACCGCCATCAATCCCCAGGCCACGCTTCCGATGACGGTAACGCTGGACAGCAGCCCATCCAGCCCGTCCTGCAAATTGGCGCTGTTGGCCATAAAAATAACAACCAGGGTCATCAGCGGAACATAAAATATTCCCAGATCCCATTCTGCCTGAAAAAAGGGAATGATGATTCGGCTGCCCACCTGGGGATGGGTATAGCAGTATATAGAAAAGCCCGCCGCCAGAACCACCTGGCCAGCAATCTTTTGCCAGCCGGTCAGCCCAAGGCTGCGCCTTTTAACTACCTTGATAAAGTCATCCGCAAAGCCGATAAGCATCATGCCCAGCGACAAGGCACAGGCTGCCAGAAGAAAATCATTTTTCCCATACCATGGCCCAGAATGCAGCGCCAGCGCTACAATCAAGGTAATGCCGCCGATCATCAGGCCGCCCATCGTGGGCGTGCCCTGCTTTGTTTTATGAGATTGGGGGCCAAGTTCGTAAATGGTTTGCCCAAACTTTAGCCGGCGCAGCACCGGAATCACCCGGGGGCCAATAACCAGCACGGCGGCAAAGGCAATCAATAGTGCCAGGATCATCCTTTGCATGGAATTCCTCCTATATCTTAAGCGATCAACTGTCGGACTTCAATGATCCCCGCATTTCTTCCAACAGCTGCGCCACCACCTCTTTTTCATCGAAGGGCCGTTTCACCCCCATGATTTCCTGGTAGGTTTCATGACCTTTCCCGGCGAGGATCACCACATCGCCCGCCTGACCCATCATCAAGGCATGCCGGATTGCTTCCCGGCGGTTCTCAATCACCACATATTTTCCTCCAGTGGGTTTGATTCCTTGTTCCACTGCAGCCAATATGCTGTAGGGGTCTTCCGTTCGGGGATTATCGCTTGTCAAAATACTATAGTCTGCAAGCCTTCCGCCAATACCACCCATGGTGGGGCGCTTGCCATGGTCCCGGTCCCCGCCGCAGCCGAACACGACAATGACCCGGCCCTTGGCGAATTCCCGGACAGTCGTCAAGATGTTCTCCAAGGCGTCGGGCGAGTGGGAATAATCCAGGATCACTTTGTATGGCGTGTGGGTGTCCAGCATTTCAATCCGGCCAGGCACGTTTTTTACGCTTTCCAGCCCGGATTTGATGTCCTCGCTGGAGACGCCAAGAATCATCGCCAGGGAAGCGGCAGCGATGGCGTTATAGACGTTGAACATACCGGTCATTTTCAATTCAACGGTGACGTTATGCATCTCCTGAAGCTTCAGATCGAAGCGCACACCGGTTTCACTGATTTCAATATCCCGGGCAAACAAATCCGCCCGGCAGCAAATGCCATAGGTGATATAGGGAATGGTCAAATCCTTCAACATGTAGGGTGTCGTATCCTCATCCGCATTGAAGGAAGCATTGCGGACCATGCCGGTAGTGAAAAAGCGCTTTTTGGTATCCAGGTAGTGATCCATGGTGTGAAAGTAATCCAGATGATCCTGAGACAAATTGGTGTAACACCCAGCTTCAAAAATCAACCCGTCCAGGCGGTACATATCAATGGCATGGGCAGAGACTTCCATGCTAACCACCTGCACACCGCTGTCAGCCATTTGGCGCAGCACCCGCTGCAAATCAATTGGGTCAGGGGTAGTCAAGTCGCCTTTTAACCGGGTCTCCCCGATCATGTTGCCCGTTGTGCCAATCAAACCGCAACGGTATCCCGCTTTTTCCATAATGGCCTTCAGCAGGTAACTGGTCGTGGTTTTTCCCTTGGTGCCGGTAACCCCCACCAATTTCATTTTTGAGGCGGGATGGTCATAAAAAGCCGCAGCCATGCGAGCCATGGCTGCCCTGGCATTATTTACGATGATCTGCGAAACCGCAAGATTTGGCAAATAGTGCTCTACAACCAGCGCAACGGCACCATTTTCCACCGCCTGCGGCGCAAAGTCATGGGCATCAAACTTGGCACCGGGAATACAGAAAAACAAGCCTTGCCGTGTCTTTTCCCGGCTGTCGGCAGTAATCTGCCCGATGTCCACAGTCCTGTCGCCTTTTACTTCTACCAGGTAAGGCATATCCTGCAAAAGCGTTTCCAACGTCATCTCGTGTCCCTCGCAATCGGCGCATCACTCATTGCGGCATTTGAAATTGAACCTGCACCTGCGCCCCCGGCGCGACGTATTCCCCAGCCGCGGGGGTTTGGGAAGCCGCCAGGCCGCTGCCCTTCAGTACCATTTCCAGTCCCCGTAAACGCAGCAGTCTCCCCGCCTCCACCATGGAAAGTCCTCCCACATCCGGTACCTTCACCAGGTCAAGGGGTTCCACCGCGCCCTCCTGATTGGTGTACAGCATTACTTGCCCGCCCATGCTTAGCTGGGCACCGGCGGCCGGCATCTGATCGGTAACAGTGTCGGATTGTCCGTCATCCAAGGATATCAACCCCAATTCCCCAAGCTTTTTCTTGGCATCCTTGAGGGAAAGCCCGATCACATCCGGTATTTCCACTTGAGGCGATTGGGTGGCGGACGGATCGGCCGGCGCGATACCCAGGTAGTGCAGCGTTTCCTCCATCACCTGCCGGGCGAAGGGGGCCGCCGTCGTTCCGCCATAATCCACCGGCGCCTGAGATTCATCCACGACGACCAGAATGGCAAACTGGGGATTGTCAGCCGGAGCAAATCCCAGGAAAGATCCGATGTGCACATCCCTTACAATTTTACCATCCTTGTATTTCTGCGCAGTACCGGTCTTTCCACCAATCCTGTATCCAGCAATCGCGGCATTTTTGCCGCCGCCGTTTTCCACAACGCCTTCCAGCAGATTCCGCATTGTGGCCGATGTCTCAGGGGTGATAGGATTGGCCACTACCTGGGCACTGGTGCGCTGCAGAACCACACCTGTTTCGGATAATACTTCCGCTACCAGATATGGCCGCATCAGCTTGCCGCCATTGACCGCCGCACAGGCGGCTGTAATCAATTGCAGCGGGGTCACCGCCACGCTTTGCCCAAAACCGATGCGTGCCAGATCCACATCCTTCACATATCGGTTATTGATCAGTATGCCCGAAGCTTCACCCGGCAAGTCGATTCCCGTCATCGTACCCAAGCCAAAGGCCCGGAGATATTGATAGAAGGTATCCTTGCCCATTCGCAAAGCCAATTCCACAAAAACGGGGTTACAGCTGTTTTGCAATGCCTCCCGCATGGATTCAGCCCCGTGCGCCCTGCCCCAGCAGCGGATTGTATCCCCGTCAACCTTGATCTTGGCCGAGCAATAAAACCGGTCTTCCGGGTTCGTCACACCGCTGTCCAGGGCGGCGGATGCCGTGACGATTTTAAAGGTGGAGCCGGGCTCGTAGGCATCACTGATCATGTTGATGCGCATTAATTCCCGCAGCGTTTCCAATGCATCCCGGGGAGGATTGTTGGGATCATAATCAGGTTTGCTGCACATAGCCAGGATCGCGCCGGTTTTCACATCCATCACGATGGCATGAACTGCTTTGGCATCATTGACCGCAAGACATTCACGCATGGCTTTTTCGCAAAAGCCTTGAATGGTGTTGTCTATGGTCAGCTTGAGCGAGTTTCCCGCCTGGGGTGCAATATAAGCTGTCTGGCCATTTGCCAGTGTTCTTGCTTTGGCATCCACCTCATGCAAAAACGTTCCACTCTGGCCTTTGAGCAGCGATTCATATTGCTGTTCCAGGCCGGATTGGCCTACGCTGTCAACATTGGTCAGCCCCAGTACCTGGCTGAGAAAAGCGCCCTTTGGGTACCATCTTTTTGTATCCTCATCAAAGGTGATGCCCCGGAGCGTTTTTAACTGAAGAATTTTCGGGTCCATCTGCAGACTGCGTATTTGATCCACCACATCCCGGTTTACCTGACGCTTTAGGATCACAGATGCCTTTGCCTTGTCCGACAACTTGATAAGAACGCTTTCCCGGTTTACATCAAGCAGCGGGCATAATAGATCGCATACCCCTTCCGGGTTCACAATCTGCTGCGGATTGGCACAGACGATATACGCCGTTGTGCTCAGGGTAATACTCTCGCTATTCCGATCCAGTATGCTGCCCCGCTTGGCAGCCACCGCTCCGGACCTTGTCCATTGACTGACGCCTTTAGCAGTCAACTCTTCCGCCTGGAAAATCGTCAGGCTGCCAATGCGCACAACCACCGTGCCAAAGAGCAATGTCAGGATGACGGTAAGCAGCAGCAGCCTCTTGCGAATGACAAGTTCGGGATACAATACGCGTCCCCCCTGGGCTGCCTTGACAAAGAGCAGCTAAAAAAGCCGATCTTTACTCCAGGAAGCCAAATAGTGTGGCATAGATGCCCGAGCGTACCGGGGGGACGGTAGCTTGGGCCGAAGGATTCTGCGGGCGGGTATCGGAAGCCACCAAATAGACAACATCGGCTCCCTCCGCTGATACCATGCCCAGGTTACGGGCAGCGGCATAGCAGATTTTTGCACTGTCGGACGCTTTGCTCAAGTCTACAGCCAAAGCATCATTTGCCTTCAGCCCTTCCTCGATCTGCGCTTTCAGCATACTGTTGATTTTAGCCTTTTCTGTCATCCGGCTGGTCTGCACCAGTGTCATAATTCCAAACACAAATACGAAAAGGCCCACCACACATAGCGCGGCGGATAAGGAGAGCCCACCCTGTCGGGGGCGCTCATGCCGATTCCCGATTGTTTGGGAAGAAGGCGGCGCAGGGCTCGGCTTAAAACGGGGGGAGCGTTTCAGCATTCGGCTAAGAGGAATAAGCCGGTCTTCATCGTCCAAATCGCCAAAGGGCAGCTGTACATGCGGGCGCACATAGATACGGCAGGAGGAAATACTGCTGGCTCCCACTAAGGCGTACTTGCCTTTAAAAACACGTGTTTTTGGATCTCCGCGTGTCATATGTATCCTATCCCCCTTTGGTCCAGTTTAGAACTTTGTCACGCCTCCAAATCTCCCAAGTACTGCAACAGCTCCGGAATATTTTCCAGGAAATCCTGATCTTCTTTGGCTGCCTTCTGACTATCCACAATGCGGATATGATCAAAGGCACCGCTTATTTCCACATCCTTTGCCTCGCCCAGCATACGGCTACGAAGTTTGGACGGAAGCAACAGCCGCCCTTGATTGTCACTTTCCCCATCGGGATAGCTGAGCTTGGTGAACTGATGGATGTATTGCTGTACTTGGAGTTTTCTTTGATTCATGCTTTGAAATTCTTTGAGAAGTTTCAGCCACACATGCCGCGGGTAGAGGGCGACCGCCTGCAGATCCCTTGTGGGACCAATGGTAAACCGATCCCCCAATGCATCCCGGTAGCCGGCAGGGATGATGATTCTTCCCTTGCCGTCGATAGAATGGTCGTATGAGCCGAAAAACATATGCTCCAGCTCATTCTCTGTGGAATCGGCAGGGGTGTTTTGCACTTGAGGCGCATCCGTTTCCGGCTGCCTGGATTCCGCCTTTTCAGAGCGGTTTTCCTCCTCCGCCACGATCCCACCTCCCATTCCACCACTTTACACCACTTTGTGGGCTGTTGGAACCATTATGCACCACTTTTGGAACTGCGTCAATTCCTATGCACAAACTTTTTTTGCGGCAGTTCAACATACTTCCGTAACAAATGCATTCATTTTGAGAAACGATGTTCTCTTTTCGCCAAAAGAAAGGCATAAAAAAGCGCCCAGATACAATCTGAGCGGAATTTTATCGTATGCCTTTCCCATATATCGCCATTTTTTGTGAAAAAATCATGAAAAATGTACGATTATTTTTTTACCAGTTTGAGAAAAAGATTAATTTTCTTCTGGCGCTTCTTTTTTCATCCGTAAAGCTTCTTCTTCAAGATTCAGCAGGGAGAAATGAAGCCCATCGCAGGATACCTGATAGTACCGCACATCATTTCGAATGCCGGTAAACCCATATTTAAGCCCAAATCCATGGAGGTGCCCATAGACCAGATCTTTTGCGCGGTATTGCTCCAACAACTTTGTAAAGCCAGAATCAGTACGCTTCTCATTAAAGGGCGGATAATGCATCATCACCAGCTTATCCAATCCTGGCGCTATTCTTTCCGCTTCCTTCAGAGACATTTCAAGGCGGAGGATTTCCCGTTCGTATATGCGCTGATCCTCCTGGCTAAGCCCGGCGTCCCCGGGAACCAGCCAGCCTCGGGTGCCGCAGATCACCCGCCCCCCCAAAAGAAACGCATCGTTTTGAAGGGCATACATTCCAAGGGGCAGCGCCTCACGCAGTTTTGTGATGGATCCCCACCAATAATCGTGATTCCCCCGCAAAAGTACCTTTTTCCCCGGCAAAGCCCCGATGGCCTCTAAATCGGGCAATGCATCGCTTAACTGCATGGCCCAGCTAATATCGCCCGGGATCAATACAAGATCCTCCGGCTTAACTTTCGCACACCAGTCTTCAGAAATTTTTGCAAAGTGATTTTCCCAATGACCGCCAAAAACGTCCATTGGTTTTTCGTCCCCGCCGGGAAGATGCAGATCGCCTATGGCATAAATGGTCATGCAAACAGTTCAAACCGAGGAAGGATGACTGTCTTCGGTTCAGCCGTCCTCTTTCTCCTCGTCATCATCCTCCTGACCTTCTTCCTCGTCCTCCCGAACGCTTTCCAAAGACAATTCGCTTTCGATTTCACCAAATTCCCGTTCCGGGATATCCTCATCAATTTCAGGTATGATTTCATCCATGGTGCTGACAGGGTCGATGGCCAAACTGCTTTCATCCACAATTTCCGGAGAGTCCCCGTCGTCATCATGGGTATTTCCGTTCATTTCTTTCAGGCAGAACAAGCATACATCTTTCCCAGGCAGTGCCGGTGCTTCATTGCATACAGAACAAAGCTCCAGTTCATCCCTGGGCTGCTCTCCCTTCATTTCCCGTAAGCAGACCTTACAGTACTTTTCCCCTTCCTGAATATAATTCAAGTCGCAACGCGGGCATTTAACCAGTTTCATCATGGCATCCTCCTCTAAATTCACAGGCATCTACTTGTATTAGACAGATTACCTTATTTTCCCTTGGAAAGTGTCTTCCATTTTAGTTGAACATATTTGTAAACTATATTACGATCTTATTGCAATCACGACACAATGTCGTAATAATTAGGAGGTGTCTCATGACCCGAAAGCATATCGCCACAGCCTTGTGCCTCATTATGGCAAGCACAGCCGGTACAGCCCTAGCCTCCGGTGCGCCCACCTCACAATTTAATTATTCTGGCTGGCCCTACCGGGCCACTCCTCCTTGCCAGACCCAGGCAGCCCAAGCGACCCCGGTGCCCAACAGCACTTTGGGCAACACTACCACCTCAAGCAGCTGCCCGAATACAAAAGGCACCTTTACCGTCACCATTGGCAGCAACGGCTCTTCCGCCACATGCAGCACAAGCACCTGCACCAAGGGGTCAACCAGCGATTGCCCCGACAGCAATTGCACTTACGGAAGCCTGTGCCCCATCACAAAGGCTACCTGCACAAGCGGAACATGCGCTGCTGCGCCGACGGCAAAACCCACAGTAGCCCCCACCAAAGCGCCTGCCTGCCCTGTGGTTCCCACTGCAGCACCCACCTTGGTGCCTACAGCAGTTCCAACGGCGGCACCTATCGCGGTTCCGACTTTAGCCCCTACAGCGGTCCCGACAGCGATCCCAACGGCTAAGCCCACTTTGGCGCCGACGGCAAAACCCACGGCAGTTCCAACAGCAAAACCCACATTGGCCCCCACAGATGACGACAATTATACTCCAAGTTCTGTTTCCGCGCAAGAGCAATTGGGCTGGAATTTGGTCAATCAGGATCGGGCCAATAACGGCTTGTCCGCTTTGACGCTGGACCCCGAACTATGCCGTCTGGCCAGGATGAAATCCACTGATATGTTCCAAAATAACTACTTTGCCCATCAGTCTCCGACTTTGGGCAGCGCGGCCGATATGCTGCGGGCCAATGGCTATTCTTTCTCCGGCGTTGGTGAAAACATTGCACACCATGCCACAGTAGAAAAATCCCAAGCGGCGTTCATGTCCAGCACGGGCCACCGGCAGAACATCTTAGGCAGCCAGTGGACCAAGGTAGGCATCGGCGTATGCTATGATGCCCAGGGTTTTGTATATGTAACCCAGATATTTGTTCGCTAAACCTTTTCAGACTTGGCGCTTTCTCCCCGGAAATGAGTATCTGTCTCTTTCCGGGGGGCAAGCGCCATTATTGTATGCTTGGAAGGGATTCTTCGGGCAGCCGCCCGGCCGGGGCAGGTATTACACCATCCAATCCCTTGCAGGACCGCTACGGTGAGCGCGCACTTGCAGAGGAAAATGGTTGTTCTGGGCGCTGTCGAATTGCGCTCCCACCGATTTCAAAAGCGCTTTTCCCGCCATGGAGCCGGTAGTGCGCAGCTTTGTCCTTTCGCTGGCGGGTGTAACAACTGACGCCATTACGGGTACCACTGGCTGAAAGTCCGACGTTTTAGCTTGAACCAGCTTGTCTTTTGTCCTGACCTGCGAAAGCGCCGCCCGAGCGGATTCCTTCGACAGGGCAGGCAGCAGCACCGCTTCGCTACGCAAAAGCGCTGGCTGGCGGGTCGCATCTTGCCGCATGGAACACTCCTCCTGTCTGCCCTTTACATATGCATGGGCTACTCCATGCTATGTGGCTGGGCAATGCGGCGTGCGTGCAAAACGCCTGCTAATATTGCAGGCGTTTTCGGCTATTCTTCCGCAGATATATCGTTTTCATTCACTATTATATTATGTTTAGCGTCAAGGATTTCGTCAATGCGTGCAAGCAAAGCTTCCCTACCTGTTTTATCCTGGCTGGAAAAAGGAATCACTTCCCAAGGCTGAACCAAAAGGGTACGGCATATAAGAGTGATTTGCTGCATTCTTGCGCTGCGGCCGATTTTATCCGACTTTGTAGCCACAACCGTAAACGGAATATCTTTTTGATGTAAAAAACGATTCATGTCGATATCGTCCTGGGTAGGCGCGTGCCTGATATCCACCAGTTGGAGTACATGCTGCAATTCCGTTCCTTTGGAAAAATACCCCTCCATCATTTGACCCCAGCGGACTTTTTCCTGTTTGTCTATTTTGGCAAAGCCGTATCCCGGCAGATCAATCAGGTGAAAGGTGCCATTGAGCAAAAACACGTTGATCAGCCTGGTTTTTCCGGGGGTAGAACTTGTTTTAGCCAACTTCAGCCGGCGGCACAAACAGTTGATGAGCGAACTTTTACCCACATTGCTTCTGCCCACTACGGCAATTTGGGGCAGCCCCAGCCCCTGAAAGGGGCCGTAGGCTGCCAAACTCGTAATGAATTCTGCCTTTGTAATCTCCATATCAGCCCCCGGCCCGGACATCCGGTCTCGGATCAGGCGATAGCGTATGCGGTATTTCCAAGTTCTGATTTTGCACAGGCAGCGCCTTATTGGTTGCTGCCGGATAGGGTTCAGGCTGGCGAGTGAGGGCTACCTTCAGCACATCATCAATGGAATCTACCTTTATCACTTCAAACACTTTTCGCACATGGGGCGGAATCTCTTCCAGGTCTTTCTCGTTTTCCGTGGGAATCACCAATGTGCGAATACCTGCCCGATAGGCAGCCAGTGTTTTTTCCTTCAGCCCGCCGATGGGCAAAACCCTTCCCCGAAGGGTGATTTCACCCGTCATCGCCACATCCTGCCTGACAGGGATGCCTGTCAGCGCCGATACCAAAGCGGTAGCCATGGTAACACCGGCTGACGGGCCGTCTTTGGGCACTGCGCCTTCCGGCACATGGATGTGAATATCATCCAGTTTGTAAAAGTCAGGGGCAAGCCCCAGCAAAATCGTATGGGCACGCACCCAGGACAAGGCTGCTTTTCCGCTTTCCTTCATGACATCGCCCAGCTGGCCGGTAAGCTGTAATGCGCCCGAGCCCTGCATAATTGTGCACTCTACCGCCAGAAGTTCGCCGCCCACGGAGGTATATGCCAAGCCATTGACAACGCCCACCCGCGGCTCCTTTTCCGGCAAATCCCGCATATACCGATGTGCACCCAGGTACTCCTGCACCAGGGCAGGATTCATGACAACCTCCTGGTCACCCGTATCCAGCATCTGCACGGCGGCCTTACGCACCACCCGTGCCAGCACCCGTTCCAGACGGCGCACGCCGGCTTCCCGGGTATAGCCTTCAATGACCTGGCGCAATATTTTATCGCTCATCTTCACGGATTTGGCTGCAAGGCCATGCTCCTCCATTTGCTTGGGCAGCAAATGTCGCTTGGCAATCTGCAGTTTTTCCTCTTCCGTATAGCTGGGTACCTCTATCACTTCCATCCGGTCCAACAGCGGTGCGGGAATGGTATCCGTCGCATTGGCGGTGGTGATGAACATTACCTTGCTCAAGTCAAAGGGCAGTTCCAGATAATGATCCCTGAAAGAATGGTTTTGCTCCGCATCCAGCACTTCAAGCATTGCCGAGGCAGGATCGCCCCGGAAATCGGAGGACATTTTGTCAATTTCATCAAACAGGAATACGGGGTTCATTGTCCCGGCTTGCTTAATGCCGGAGATGATGCGCCCCGGTATCGCCCCTATATAGGTGCGCCGGTGACCGCGAATTTCCGCTTCATCCCGTACGCCGCCCAGGGACATTTGTACAAACTTGCGGCCGATTGCCTTGGATATTGCCCTTACAATCGAGGTTTTACCCACGCCAGGCGGGCCTACAAAGCACAGAATGGGGCCACGCATATCATTTTTCATGCGCCGAACGGCCAAGTATTCCACAATCCGTTCTTTGACCTTTTCCAAGCCGTAATGGTCCTCTGCCAAAATACGCCTGGCACGCTTTAAGTCCAGATTGTCGGGGGTCGTTTTTCCCCAGGGTAAATCAAGAATCCATTCCACATAAGTACGGCTGACGCCAATTTCCGGGGTGCCGGGAGCCATGCGGCTCAGCCGGTCCAATTCCCTTGTGACCTTGTCCTTGGCTTCCTGGTTCAATTCTGTGCGGGCCATTCTATCCCGAAGGTCTTCCACATCGGTGGCTTCTTTATCGCCCAGTTCCGTTTGAATCGCTTTAATCTGTTCCCGCAGGTAGTAGTCTTTCTGATTTTTCTCGATCTGTTTTTTGATTCTGGCCTGCACCTGCTTTTCTACTGCAGCCAGCTCCGTTTCTCTGGACAAAATGCCGCAAAGCGTTTCCAGCCTGCGGGAGACGTTAATCTCCTCCAGAATTTGCTGGCGATCTTCCAGGTGAGTCAGTACATTGGCGGCAATGATATCGGCCAGCTGGTCCGGTTTATCCACTTCATTGACTGAACGCAGCGTTTCCGGAGAGATGCGCATGCTTGCCTTGGCATATTCCTCAAAAAATTGATGAGTGGTGCGGACCAGCGCCTGCAGTTCCAGGTTATCCTCCTGACCAACCTCCTGCACCGGGCGCACATCTGCGGCCATGTAAGGATCCTCTTCAACCACCGTTTCCAGTACCGCCCGTTTCAGCCCTTCCACCAAAACCCGAATGCTGTCCCCGGGCAGGTTCAATACTTGTTTCACATGAGCGATGGTTCCCACTCTGCATAAATCGCTGAGCGCGGGTTCGTCCACATCCGCATCCGTTTGAGCTACCAGAAAAATCTGCTGGTCTTCCAGCATGGCTTGCTCAAGCGCCGCAACACTATGTGATCTGCCCACATCGAAATGCAGCACCATATGTGGAAATACCATCAATCCCCTTAACGGCAGCACCGGTAAGCGGATCAATGGGCTTTTTTTATTTTTTGGCATGACTTGTCCTCCTTAGTCTATCGGAAAAGGCCTTCAGGCCTCAAGGAAAGTGCAAACGAATCTATGGTAACCCGCCAAAGAGGGCGCAGACCCCTTTGACTGGTTTTTTATTATAACAATAACCTGCTGGAAATGCAACTAGTGATCATCAGCCGCGAAAGGCATAAAAGTGCTGACTTATGCATAGTGCGTTCCAGCCAGGAGCAAAAAGAAATAACCAAATTTGATGGTGAACGGAATGCTATGCCTTTTCCTCCCGGCAAAGAGCCTGACCCACCTGTGTGGATTCTCTGGGGCGAGCCCTGCCGCTGGCTGCCGCCGTCTCCACCAACGCTCCCGAAGGAAGTTCGCTGCCCGGCAGAGAAACAATTGTGCCCGCAGGCAGCAGCATCCAATTCAGCGCTTCTTCCAGGGTGTCAATCGGTATGATCTCCATATTCATGGCATCAAAGCGCTCCAGCTTGTTTTCCCGAGGCACAAGCACCTTTGAAAGCCCCGCGCGCTTAGCGGCTTCCACCTTCTGCGGCACGCCGCCCACGGGCTTGACCCTGCCCCAAACGGATATTTCTCCTGTGACGGCCATGCTGCCATCCACAGGGCAGCCGGTTATTGCACTGGCAGCCACCACCGCCATCGCCACGCCGGCGGAAGGTCCATCCACCGGCGCTCCGCCGGGGAAGTTGATATGTATATCCATTTCATCTACTGGGTAGCCATTCCCGCGCAAAATCGTCATCACATTTTCCGCAGACCCTTTTGCTGTGGACTTACGGCGCATGCGATGGCCTTCCTGCCCCAATTCTTCCTCTTCTACAATGCCTGTTACGGTCACTTTGCCGCTGCCCTTTTGAGCCACCGCTTCTATTTCCATCAAGGCTCCCTGCTGGCTTCCGAATACGGCCAGACCATGAATGCAGCCCACCCGGTTTTCCTGAATTGCAATTGGGTCGGGCCTTGCGGCGTAATGGCCTGAATGCACAACCCATTCCACGTCTTCCCTGGTAATGGATGGCCGTTCTTCCAATTGGGCAAGACCTGCGCACATCTGAACGATGTTTACCGCATCCCGCCCACAGGCGGCATAACGGCCGATCAAAGCCGCATCGCTCTTACTCATCTCATAGCCAGCGCGCCTTGCTGCATTGAAGGCAATATCCGCTATTTCATAAGGCTCCAATGCCCTAAAATAGATTTCCATACAGCGGGAGCGTAAGGCAGGCGAGATTTCGTTGGGGCTACGGGTAGTAGCGCCCACCAGGCGAAAATCCGCTGGCATGCCTTTACGGAAAATCTCGTGAATATGTCTGGGCACATTCCCATCATCAGGGCTGTAGTATGCCGATTCGAACATTACCTTGCGATCTTCCAGAACTTTTAAAAGCTTGTTCATCTGAATAGGATGCAATTCCCCTATCTCATCCAGGAATAAAACGCCTCCATGAGCCTTTGACACCGCGCCTGGCTTGGGCTGAGGTATCCCCTGCACGCCCAAAGGTCCTGCGCCTTGATAGATCGGGTCGTGAACAGAGCCGATCAGGGGGTCAGCAATCGCCCGTTCATCAAAGCGAACGCAGGTGGCATCCATTTCAATAAAGGGGGCATTGGGAGCAAAGGGCGTCCCTTTCGTTTTTTTGGCCGCCTCCAGCACAAGCCGGGCAGCACAGGTCTTTCCGATGCCCGGAGGTCCATAGATAATCACATGCTGGGGGTTGGCGCCGCACAATATGGCCTTGAGAGACTTGATGCCTTCGCTTTGGCCTATAATATCCGAGAATTGATTCGGCCGCACTTTTTCCGCCAATGGCTCCGACAGGCGGATAGCGCGCATCCTTTGCAGGTTTTCCAACTCCCGGTTGCTTTCTCTTCGTACGGCGGGCTGGGCTTTTTTCTGCTGGCGCAGCTGCAGAAAAAAGAACAGGCCTACCACAATCGATACCAGCAATTGTATGCCCAAGAGCACATAGTTCACCAAGCAAAACCCTCCCTTACTCCCTATCCTCGCTGATAGGATGCGATAAAGGAAGGCTGCGCATGTGTGGAAGTGACTGGCGCACCGCCCATTTTCATACAACTTTACCAATGAGATTTGGTAATAAAATGCCGCCTGCTCCGCGCCGGAATCGGCTTAAAACAGGCGGTAAAGGAATCATTGTCAGGAAACGCTGCTTTCAGGCTGGATTGGCGTTTCCGGCTCTGATGTGGTCCTTTGGGTTCTGGGTTTGCGCTTGCGGGGCTCGCCCTCGATCAAACGGGGTTTTTCCTCGCCTTTTACAGAGGCAGCTGTAATGATGCAGCGGCTGATATCGTTTCGTACAGGCAATTCAAACATGGTATCCAGCATGACCCCTTCGATGATGGCCCGTAGACCCCTGGCACCGCTTTTGCGCAAGATGGCTTGCTTGGCAATCCCCTCCAGCGCTTCTTTTTCAAACTCAAGGGTAATGCCATCCATCTCCAAAAGGCGGACATACTGCTTAACCAGCGCATTGCGAGGTTCGGTGAGGATCTTTACCAGCGCTTCCTCGTCCAGCTGATCCAGAGAAACCACAATGGGCAACCGGCCCACAAATTCAGGAATCAGCCCAAACTTAATCAAATCCTCCGGACGGATCTGGCTTAAAATCCGGCTTAGATCTGGATTATCCCTGTTTTGCAGCTCCGAACCAAAACCCAACGTCTTTTTGCCGATGCGGTTTTCGATAATGGGTGCAATCCCATCAAACGCACCGCCGCAGATAAACAGGATATTGGTCGTATCAATTTGGATAAACTCCTGATGAGGGTGCTTGCGGCCTCCTTGCGGGGGAACACTGGCCACAGTACCTTCCAGAATCTTCAATAGTGCCTGCTGCACACCCTCGCCGCTTACATCGCGGGTAATAGAAGGATTCTCGCTCTTGCGGGCAATTTTATCGATTTCATCGATATAGATGATTCCCCGCTGGGCAGCCTGAATGTCGTAATCCGCATTCTGGATCAAGCGCAGCAGGATGTTTTCCACATCCTCGCCCACATAACCGGCTTCCGTCAGGCTGGTGGCATCGGCAATGGCAAAGGGAACATTCAATATTCTTGCCAGGGACTGGGCTAAAAAGGTTTTGCCGCAGCCGGTGGGGCCGACCATCAAAATATTGGATTTTTGAAGCTCCACATCGCCACGTTTTTGCGGCGCGTTGATGCGCTTATAGTGGTTATAAACGGCCACCGCCAAAGAGCGCTTGGCCAGTTCCTGGCCCACCACATATTCATCCAGCACCTTTTTCATTTCTGTGGGCCGGGGAATTTCTGTAGAGGCGGGATCGCCTATCACGGCAAGATCATCGGCAATGATTTCCTGACATAGCAGGATGCACTCATTGCAAATATACACGTTAGGACCGGCCACCAAGCGGCGTACCTGCTCCTGGGTTTTGCCGCAAAAGCTGCACTTTGGAAGCTTTTGCATGCGGGGGGTGAAATCGTCTTTGGCCATTCCTTTACCTCATGCGCGGTTTTCCCGCGGCTGATAGATCTCGTCGATGATACCGTACTGCAATGCCTCCTGGGCGCCCATGAAATAGTCACGTTCCACATCCTGAGCCACCTTTTCCAGGGGCTGGCTGGTCATCTCAGAAATGAGGCGGTTCATCTTTTTCTTGGTTTTCAAAAGCCATTCGGCGCGAATGGCTACATCCGTTGCCTGACCTTCTGCTCCGCCCAGAGGCTGATGGATCATAACCTCACTATTGGGCAGCGCCAAGCGCTTGCCTTTTTGTCCGGCCATGAGCAAAAAGGCGCCCATGGAGGCCGCCATACCGATGCACACCGTGCGGACATGGGGCTTGATGTAATTCATGGTGTCATAGATTGCCATGCCGGCAGTTATCGACCCGCCGGGGCTGTTGATGTACAAGGAAATATCCGTATCAGGGTTTTCCATTTCCAGGAATAGAAGTTGTGCCACCACGACGTTTGCTACATCGTCGTTGATGGGGCCGCCCAGAAACACGATTCGGTCTTTGAGCAGGCGGGAGTAGATATCGAAGGAACGTTCTCCCCGGTTGGTTTGTTCAATGACAATTGGGATCAAACTCATGGCGCTTGCCTCCTTTTGGCAGCAAACTGCTGCACAGCTCCACTTGCATATAGTATAAACACCCTGCTCCGCTTTGAAACATGCAGCGGCGGCGCGCCGCTCCTGTATCATATGACCGCCCGGCGGAAATTATGCCTGGAGAAAGCCGGGCGGCTGCCCAGGGTCGGAATATATTTACTTTTCTTCGTCGTGGCCGTGATCGTGGTCATGATGCGCATGATCGTGGTCATGCTCCGCTTCATATTCCACTTTCGCGGTACTCTTCATCAGGTCGAGCACTTTTTGAATAGCCGCGGAATCCCGCAAATAGGATTTTTGCCTGTCGGTAAGCTTTTCCGAATATGCTTCGGGCGTTTGGCCAGCCCGCTCTGCTTGCAGGGCAATCTGCTTTTCCACTTCTTCCTCGGTAGGATCAATTCCTTCTGCTTTCCGAATGGCATCCAGCACCAATTCAACCTTGACCCGATTTTCAGCCTCGCCCTTGTACATGTCTCTGAGTTGCTGAGCGGACTGGCCGGTATACTTCAGATAATCCTCCATTTTAAGCCCTTGATAGGCCATGCGCAACTGCATCTCCCGGAGGATTTGGTCCAACTCGTCTTCCACCATGGCAGGCGGCACATCCATGGATGCATTGCTTACAGCCTTGTCAACCAAGGCGTTTTCAAGCTCTACATCCTCATGCTTTTTTCCTTCTTCTTCAAGCTTTTTGCGAATGTCCGCCTCATACTCGGCGAAGGTGCTGAAATCGCTGACATCCATAGCAAAATCGTCATCCAGTTCAGGCATTTCCTTGTGCTGGATGCCATTTACCTTCACATGGAAAATTGCCTGCTTGCCGGCAAGGTTCTCAGCGTGGTATTCGCTGGGGAATGTAACAGGCAGATCCTTTTCCTCGCCAATGGACATGCCTACCATCTGCTCTTCAAAACCGGGGATGAAATGCCCCGAGCCGATGGTCAGCGTCTGGCCCTGGGCAGTGCCGCCTTCAAAGGCTACGCCGTCTACAGTGCCTGCATAATCCAGGTTTACAATGTCACCGTCCTGAATGGGGCGATCTTCCACATCAATGGTGCGGGCAGTTTTTTCACGATCCTGCTCAATGCGGCCATTCACCATTTCATCCGTTACGGGATGGGTATGAGCCTTTATGGTCAAATTCTTGTATTCGCCAAGGGTCACTTCCGGCCGGACATATACCTCGCAGGTAAACTTCAATTCCTGGCCTGCGCCGATCTGCTGCACATCCACCTGGGGCCGATCTACAGGCTGCAGGTCGTTTTCTTTCACAGCCGCCTCATAGGCATCCGGAAAGAGAAGCTCCAGCGCATCGTCATAAAACAGGCCTTCGCCATACATGGTTTCCATGAGCCTGCGGGGTGCCTTTCCTTTGCGGAAACCCGGCACGCTGATACGGCCACGGTTCTTCAGATATGCCTTTTGCATGGCCTCATCAAACGCTTCGGCGGGAACCTGGAAAGAGATTTTGACTTTGTTGCTGGACAGTTTTTCAACAATATGGTTCATGGAAACATCCTCCTGAGCAATCTGTCGGACTATAGCCCGCACAGCCTTCCAAACGGAAGGACTATTTTGTAGTTTAACACAGGATGGCCGCTGGCGCAACCCGTCCAGCGCCTTCCAGTTGTGTTTTTTCGAAAAAAGGATCATTGCTCACTCTTTGGGCACCTGCTGGGAGATTCCAATACCCAGCATACCCGTCAGGCTGCGAACATTGTTATCCGGGCCCTTGCTGTTATTGGTATTCAATTTTTCGCCCATGAACACCATGGCCGATGTGTTGCCTCCATCCAAGTTAAAGGCTTCTTTCGCGCCCAGCTTTTCAAGGCGCTGCGCCATCCAAAGAAGTCCCACACCCTTGGTGCCCTCATGCCGGCCTTCCGCCAAAACCACTTTATAGTGGTATGGTTCTACCAGGCCTATGGCACAGCGGGGCTGCAAGTCATCATACCGTTCATTCAAAGCCGGATTGGTCACGCCATCCCGTATCAGGAACGGGCCAAAGCACAAAACATCCGTGGCGCCCATGGACAGGTATTCCTCAGCGGCGTATTCCTTGCTCTGGAACACTTTGAACGTGCCGTCCGGGAAAAGGGCCATGGTATCCAGGTTAGGAAACCCCTTGTTTCCGTTTTTCATCGTCTTGCTGGTGATAATTTCACCGTTACGCACGACGATGCCGACGGTAACCTTATCGAGCCTCCGCTCGCCAAACTGGTCATCATTGATGGCAAACACCAATTGATTGTTCCTTGCAATGGTCTCCGGCCGCAAGAATTTCCTGCCCGGCCGCTTGGGATCCGCCAACACGGTATGCAGCGTCTCCTCCCCGGTGGTTCTTACATCCGCCTCATACCATATCAGAGGGTTCACTGTATCCTGATACCTTAAAATTTCAATATGAAGGTCTTTTGAGATATAGAGCCAAAGTCCGTTTTCCTGGTCCACATGAATAAATTCCGCAGGCTGCGCATCCTGTGCCAAAAAGCCATTCTCCGTAAGGGCCGGCAGCACAGGCCAAATCTCCTGGCCGGGAAAAATCAAGGATTTCTGATTTTCTTCCTGCGCCAGCGCGTATGTCCCGTTTATCATCATGCAAACCAGCAGCAACACCACAATGCTGCGTGTGCATGCTTTTTTCACTTACTTTTTTTCCTCCGTCACCTGGGCTGAAGTACCGATGCCCAGGATTTCAGTTGCCTTGCGGGCGCTGGCATTGGAGCCGGATGTCTTCCCCACCTGAATGATCTGCTCTCCCATAAACACCATGGTAGCCGTTTGGCCCCCATCCACGTTAAAGCCCGTTTGGCAGCCTTTCTCCATCAGCTTATCGGCCAGAAAGGAGATGCCGGCGCCCTTGCTTTTGCTATGCCTGCCTTCCAGCATCATGGCAAAATAATGCCCCGGTTCCACCATGCCGATTGCTGCCCGGGGAGCACTGCTCTTTCCGTACTTCTTAAGCGCCGTTTCGTTCAATTGACCATCCTGAATCAGGTACGGACCAAATGCCAGGACATCCACAGCACCCATTTCAAGGTATTCCTCCGCCGTATAGGCATCGGAAGCATATACCTCCATGCGTCCGTCAGGATAAAGGGCCATGGTATCCAGATTGGGAAAGGTCCCCTTGTTATGCCCATTGGTTTTCGTACCTATGATTTCGCCATCGCGAATCACGATGCCGGTGCGACTCTTCTGCTGCACACGAAGGTGGTAGAAGTCGCTGTTGATGGCCAACACCGTGCCATTTTTCTGAGCAATATTCTTAGGCCAATCGGTGCTGTTTACCCGGTCCTCCGGATCGTTGGGAATGCAGCGGAATGTTTCGCCTTTGCTCCAAACCTCCGCCTCATACCAGGTAAGGGTTTTGCTTTTATCAAAATACCGGCGGATCTCCACTTTTAAAGCAGGGGAGGCATAGCGCCATATCCCGTCACTTTCATTTTCGTAAACAAATTCCCCTTCATCCAGAAAGCCTGCATCATTGAGTACGGGAAAGTCCCCTTCCGCCGCCATCGCCTGCCCTGCTCCAATAAACAGAAGCAGCGCCAGCAATAGCAGCCAACGCATCGGTCGCATTTTTAACTCCTCTTTACATCTCTGCTTTTAATGTTTCGCCTGCCCCGCCGTTACAAACGGTGGGCTGGGAGCGGTATCTGAAAAACCTAATGGTTTCAACAAAATACATCAGGATTATAGCATAAAAAAATGGCAAGAGCAATGAAATCGCTCCTGCTCAAACAGGTGTATACGCTTTGTGATATTATTCAATGCCCATCAAGCGATGAAGCACCTCTTCATAAGCCTGCTCTACGTTTCCTAAATCCCTGCGAAACCTGTCCAGGTCCAAAGGCTCGTGTGTTTTGGCGTCCCAGAATCTGCATGAATCGGGTGAAACTTCATCTGCCAGGATAATTTCTCCGTTCAGCCTGCCAAATTCCACCTTGAAATCAATCAGTTCAATGCTGATATCCTTCAAATGGGTCGTTAGAATCGCATTGACCTGGTGGGACATGGCAATCATCTTCTTCAATTCTTCGCTTGTGCATAATTCCATTGCCTGGATATGGCTTTCATTGATAAGTGGATAATCCAACTCTTCATTTTTAAAAGTACACTCGATTACCGTACTTTTCAGCCGTGTGCCTTCCGGGTATCCAATACGTTTTACCAAACTGCCCGCTACGATATTACGCACCTTGATTGCCACTGGGATAATTTCCACTCTTTTTACAAGGGACTGACGGGCATCCAGTTTGCGCACAAAATGGGTGGGAACGCCATGGGATTCCAGCAAAGTGAAAAGATGCTCGCAAATTTCGTTATTAATCTCGCCCTTGCCTAGAATCCGTCCTCTTTTCAGGCCATGAAAAGCCATGGCTTCATCTTTGAAGTAGACCACCGCCAAAGCAGGGTCGTCTGTAGCATAAACCTTTTTTCCTTTTCCCTCCCGGATAAGTTCCCCCAATTTCATATCAGCTGCTCCTTTGCCGCCGAATGATGCAGCATCATTATACCTTGAATTACAGTGTTTCATTATAACAAAAATAAGCACATGCTTCAAGCAAATATCGAATGAATTGCTATTTTCCACGAAAAACCGTTCGTCTTTTATACTTCAATGATCCCCATCCCGAGATAAAACAAGCAGCAGCCTGCCTTTTGAAAAGCGTACCACGGCCGTATCCGATATGAATTCATTGCTGACACCCAGCGGATAGTCGCTTTCAAGTACGGCCTCCTGCAAAGGATATTTCACTTTTTCCAGGGTTACGCCTTCGCACTTTTCCCAATAAGAAAATACTGACAGTTTATATCCATCCTGCCTGGGGACCATTATTTGTCCTGGCATAAGCATTGTGACCCGATTGTTTCGGTCCATTAACCATACATGAATACCATTATGTGCCCCGTACGCCAGCAATTGCAGGTTGGCCAACGTATGGTCCAGCCTTCCTCCAATGCCCCCGGCAATTACAAAATCAACAAAGCCAAGGGCCATCCCTCTTTGAAGGCATAAGAGCGTATCCGTTTCATCTTTTTCCTTTGGCGTACGCACAACTTTAATTGCATGAGGCAGTGTCAGGTTCTCTGCATCAAGAGAATCAAAATCTCCTACCAGCATATGGGGAAGAATGCCTTCCCGCAGTGCCAAGTCATAACCGCCGTCGGCACAGATCACGTAATCGTCATCTGTGAGAGATACAATCTCTCTTACGCCGTCCGGTGCCCAAGCCGGGATGATCACACAACGGTTCATTGCGGCCCGCCCGCCTTTCGTAATAAGCATATCCACAGGGCTGAAAAAACAAACTGCGCCCTAAAGCATACGCGGCCTTCACCGCGAAGCCTATGGGCACAGTTTGTAGTTGCAGCAAAATTATTGCTCGTCAGAGGTCCCTTGGGCTTCAACAGCCTCCGCCTCAGGAGCGGACGCTTTTTCCGCTTCGGGGGCCGCACCTGCTCCCAGGCCGAATTCCCCATCGCCAGGGATCTCGTCGCTGTAATTGAAGGCTTCATCCTCCAGAACTTCGCGGATGCTCAAGCTGATGCGCTTTTCAGCAGGATCGACCTTCAGCACCTTCACGCGCACGGTTTGGCCAACCTTCACGGCATCTTCCACTTTCTGCACCCGGGTAAGCGCGCACTGGGAGATGTGCACCAGCCCGTCCAGGCCTGGTTCCAGCTCGACAAAAGCACCAAAGGTGGTGATGCGGACAACTTTCCCTTCCACCACGGAACCGGCAGCATATTTATCCTCCGCCACATCCCAGGGTTTGGGCTGAAGTTGCTTATACCCCAGTTGAATGCGTTCCCGCTCCCGATCCAGGGACAGAACCTTTACCTGAATTTCCTGGTTGGGCGCCACCACTTCAGAAGGATGCTTGATTCTTCCCCAGCTCAGATCAGTGACATGAATCAAGCCATCCACGCCGCCCACATCCACAAAGGCGCCAAAGTCGGTAAGCCTGCGGACAATACCGGTGATCACTTCACCTTCAGCCAGGCTGTCCCAGGCTTCTTTCTTCTTGCTGGTGCTCTCCTCCTGGAGAACGGCTTTGCGGCTGGCAACGATGCGCTTTTTCTGCTTGTCCACTTCAATAATTTTCAGCTTGATGGGCTTGCCCACAAACTCGGTAATCTTTTCCACATAGCGCTGGGCCAACTGGGAGGCGGGTACAAAGGTGCGAATGCCTTCGACCTCTGCGATCAAGCCGCCTTTAACGGCCTCTTTGCCAACGCCTTCGACATACTCGCCCGCGTCAAACTTGGTCATGAGGCTATCCCATGATTTGCGGTTCACGATATTGCGCTGGGACAGCACCACGTTGCCCTCGCCGTCATTGACTTTGACAACTTCCACCTCAATCTCTTGGCCCAGCTTCACGTCTTCCGAGGTCAGCTCGGAGCGCTTGATGAGGCCATCGGACTTGTAGCCGATATTGACGCAGACTTCGTCGTCGTTCATTTGTACGACGGTGCCGGTGACGGTTTGGCCGGGCTTGATTTTGACCAGCGTTGCCTCCACATCAGCCATGAAGCTTGATTTGTTTTCTTCCTCCGTGGCAAGCACCTGATCCTGTTGTTCCTTGTCGATCATGCGTGTGACAACCTCCTTAAGTAACCAGTCCGGCGTAGATGCGCCAGCGGTGATTCCGATAAGATCTGCATGGATATTTGCAAAGCCCGGCGGTATTTCCGCCGCACGCTCTACCAAGAGGGTTCTTGGGCACAGGGCTTTACATGTTTCATACAGCTTCTGGGTGTTGGCGCTGTGCCTGCCGCCAATCACCACCATGCAATCAGCCCGGGATGCCAGCTCCCTGGCTTCTTGCTGGCGCTTATGCGTTTCCGGGCAGATGGTGTCTTTCACCGCCAACCTCGGAATGCGCTTTTTCAGCAAAGCGAGAATATGCTCCCATTTTTCCGGGGAAAAGGTGGTCTGCACCACCGCCAGCGCTTCGTCTAAAGGTGGGAGCTCTTCCACTTGCGATTCTTCCTTCAGAATATACACAGGGCCCTGACACCAACCGGCTGTCCCCTGTACTTCGGGGTGTGATGTCTGGCCTACCAGCACGACCGGCCGGCCGTTTTTTGAATAATCAGCCACAATCTGATGCAGCTTGTTGACAAACGGACAGGTGCAATCCATCACGGAAATACCGCGGTCCTGGCATTCTTTCAGTACTTGGGGTGATACCCCGTGGCTGCGGATGAGCACCATCCGCTCTCCTACCTGATCCAGCGTATCCACCGGAGGAGCGCCTTTTTCACTGCACAAAGCCACGACTTGAGGGTTGTGAATCAGCTCCCCCAAAGTGCATACAGGTTTCCCTGTCTGCGCCACTTGGAGCGCCGTTTTTACTGCCTGGGAAACTCCCATGCAAAACCCTGCGTGGCCCGTGATTTCAAAAGGCATAGCCTTTCCTTTCTGCAAAAAAACACTAATATGTATAGCTTCGCCGCGTTTTTCTTATTTCCTGCAAATTTGTAAATTTTTTTTTGAAAAAGCACTGATGCATTAAGCTTTTTGAGCCCGCAGGGCCATATCCCGGTAAAGAGCTGTAATGCGGTCCAAAAGTGCTTGAGCAACTTCCTTATCCACGCCCTGCTCCCTTAAGTCCTCCAGCACCATGGGAGGGCCGATATAGCAATGCACTTTGGTAAAAGGCTTGATCTTTCCGTGGATGTACATAGGGATGACCGGTGCCTGGCTGCGCAGAGCCAGAATGGCGGCGCCTCCCTCCAGTTCCTCCATATTGCCTCTTTTATGCCGCGTCCCCTCCGGGAAAATACCCAGCACCGATCCTTCCCGAAGCGCCTGCATGCTCAGGCGCATGGCGCTCATATCAGAATTGTGGCGGTCTACCGGGATGGCATGCATGTTGCGCAGGATCGCACCCGCCAGCTTATTCTGCATCGTTTCTTTTTTCGCCATAAACGCGACTTGTTCTTTTTTTACGGCATATGCAACGCAAATCGGGTCCAGCCAGCTTAAATGATTGCAGATGATGATATAGGGTGCTTTCAGGGCAAGGTGCTTCGCACCATGGTAAACAATAGGGCATACCGTATGAAACAGGATGCCTGCCAAAACTCTGGCCAGCGTATAAATAAAGGATTTTCTTTTCCCTTTAGGCTTGGGCTTTTCCATAGCGCTCCTCCACGATTTTCAGAATCCGCTCAACCACCTGGTCTTTATTCAAGCCTGTGGTATCCAAAATGACGGCATCATCCGCCGGGCGAAGCGGATCAACAGAGCGGGTGGAATCCTGGTGATCCCGCTTTATCAGCGCTTCCAGCACTTCTTGATATGTATCAGCCGCACCTTTTTCCATCAGTTCCTCATGCCGCCGCCGTGCCCGTTCCTCCGGTGTTGCGGTAAGGAAAATCTTTACAGGCGCATTGGTCAAAACATTTGTTCCGATATCTCGTCCATCCACTACCATAGGCTGCTCCGCTGCCAGCTTGCGCTGAAGGGCCACCATGTGGTGCCGCACCTTCCCCCACTTGGAAACGTTGGATGCGGCCATGCCCACCTCGGGTGTACGGATAAAGCCCGAGACATCCTCACCGTCCACAAGGGTTTCCTGGGTTCCGCTGCGGTAGCGGACGGTAATATGTATTTCACGGCACATTAGATCCAGGGTCTCTTCATCCTCCGGTGAAATATGCCTTTTTAATGCGGCAAATCCCACCGCCCGATACATTGCTCCCGTATCCAAATGCAATACTCCAAGCCTTGAGGCCACTTCCCGGGCAATGGTGGATTTTCCTGCCCCTACAGGCCCGTCAATGGCAATTGTCAGCGGCATTCTCTTCGCTCCCTCAGGTTTATATGGCCCGGTGGCCCATGCCAACGCAGACTTCATTCAAATGCACCAGGCCTACGCCAAAAAACACGGCCACGGCCACGTGCTCGCCCCAGCGAGCGATGCCAATTTTGCCCCCCACAGAAAAGCCAAGCGCCTTTCCGGTCACCTGGCTGATAGCCTCCCTGGCTGCTCCGGCCACGGCGCCTTCTTCGTGATGGGTTTCACTGATCACCCTTTCACGCTTGGCTGCAATGACCGCTCTTTCCACAATGCGCATCACGGAGGCCACAAATTCCCCGCCGTAATCCACGGCCGCCGTGAGGATGCCTTCCTCCTGCAGTCGGGCTCGCAACGCATTTTCTTCCTCCCGTGTACGGGACATGCTAAGCATAATAGCCGCCCGGGCCACTTCCCGGCTGCCACCCATTATTTCAAGCTGCATGGAAGTACATCCTCCTTAAAAGCCTGCATAGGCTTCGCTTTACTATTATACAAGAATAGCCAGCCAGGAACAAGGGGGATTTGCCTTTGATCCCCTCCTGCCATTATATTTTGCCAGGCTGCTGCATACACTATCGTCAGGTTTTTTAGAAGGAGCGTGGAATATGGCGATTCAGGCAGTCATCATGGCAGGCGGGGAAGGCGTGCGGCTGAGGCCCTTGACGCTGGACAAGCCCAAGCCGTTGGTACCTATTTTGGGGGAGCCGGTAATGGGGTATGCCCTCAAACTGCTTTCCCGCCATGGCCTTACGGAGGTGGCTGCCACCTTGCAGTATCTGCCCAAGGCCATCCGGGACACCTTTGGCAAGGGGGACGCTTACGACGTTCGCTTACGCTACCTGGAGGAAACCGCTCCCAGGGGTACGGCAGGCAGTGTGCGCATGACAAAGGGAATGACGGCGGATACCTTTGTGGTCCTGTCCGGTGACGGCCTCACCGATTGTGACCTGAATGAAGCGATGGCCTTTCACCGTTCAAAAAATGCAATGGCCACATTGGTCTTAAAATCTGTCCCCATTCCCCTTGCCTATGGCGTGGTGATTACCAACTCTGACGGCAGAATCCAGCGGTTTGTGGAAAAACCCGACTGGAGCGGCGTATTCAGCGATCAGGTGAATACCGGCATTTACATTTTGGAAAAGGAAGTGCTGGACCTGATTCCGGAAGAAGAACCGTATGATTTCGGAAAACAGCTTTTTCCCAAAATGGTGGCTCAGGGGTTGGCCGTTTACGGTTTTCTCATGGATGGATACTGGTGCGATATCGGTGATCAGGAAGCTTATGTGCAGGCTCAGCTTGACCTGTTGCGGGGCGAGGTGGATCTGCCCATCACAGGCCATGCCCAGGGATTCGGCTGGTTTCACGGGGATAGCCTTGTGGAGGAAGGCGCTTCACTGGAAGGTCTTTGTTACATTGGAAAGGGAGCCCACATCATGAAAGGGGCCGTCCTAGGGCAAGGAGCGGTTATCGGTCCCGGAGCAGTTGTAGAAGAGGGTGCGCACATCATTCGTTCCTGCCTATGGGAAAACAGCCGTGTGGGGCGCTGCGCCCATGTGGAAGGGGCCGTGGTTTGCCGAGGCGCGGTTGTTCGGCCCGGAGCACGGATGATGGAGGGCTGCGCCCTTGGCATGGGAGCGATTCTGGGTGCCCATGCGCTGCTTCATTCTGGCGTGAAGGTCTGGCCGGAAAAAGAAGTGGGCAAGGAACTTCAAGCGACTGAGCATGTGGTTTGGGGAGACGTAAAATGCATGCGCTTTGACGGGGATGGCATAATCACGGTGGAATCTCCCGCCAAGGCAGATCAGCTCGCTGCTGCCGCGCTCCATGCGCTTGGCGCCACCTCCGTTGCTTTGGGATATCGGGATGGCGGGGAAGCGCTATATCATTGCCTTGCCGGAGCCTTTGCAGCCCGAGGGGCTGAGACGCTTATGCTGGGGCCTTGCTTTGCTCCGCTCCTATCCAGGGTGCAGCGCACGATGCGAACTCCCCTCAGCGTATTGGTGGAAGGCCAGCAGGTAACCTTTGGAGGCAGCAAAGGCATGCCGCTTGCCCGTGATCAGCGCCAGAAGATAGAAAACTGCGCGCAGCGCCAGGAATATCCCCCCGCTTTTACCCAAAGCGCCGCAATAACGCCGATGCACGGCATGGAGGAGCTCTACTTGGCCCAGCTGTGCGCAGGAGTTGACCCGGCTGTGTTTGAAAAAAGCGGGCTGCAGGCAGCGGTCTTTTGTGACGATCCGGCGCTTCGCATGCTGGCCGTGCGGCTATTGCACAAGGCTGGTCTCAAAAAGGTAAGGGCTCAGGATACCAGAGATTTGATGGTAAAACCCTGGGAGACCGGTTTCTTATTGGACGATGCCGGAACCCAGGCATTTGCTTTGGACAGCGTCGGCGTTCCTGATGAGGACCGCCAGCAGCTTTTGTGCTACCATCTGGCGGCCATGGAAGGAGCTTTGCCCTTGTTTGTGCCATCCGATGCACCCCGAGCTGTGGAAGCATTGGGACCAACCCGCTTCAGCGCCCAGGCACATCCGGAATCCCTCAAGGAGGAAGCCTCGGCCCTCCGCCAGCATGATTTGATCCATGATGGGTTATGCCGTATGCTTTCAGTTTTGCAGATATTGGCAAAAGAAGGGCTCACATTGCAAAACCTATGGGCAAGGCTTCCAAAAACTTACAGAGTCCGTGCGGATGTACCCTGCTCCCCCGGCGAAAAGGGGCGTATCCTCCGGCTGCTGTGCGAAAGCGCCCGGGAAAAAGAATTGGGCGAAGGGGTGCGCATCCGTCACGGAAGCGGCTCCGTATGGCTGACGCCCTTTCAGGACAAGTCCGCATTCAAGGTGCAAACCGAATCTTTTGACGCAGAATTCGCCGGGGAATTGTGCAACCATTACGCCTCCCGCATCTCCCGTTTGGCGGATCACGGCGCCAAAAAGGAAACAATAAGCAGTCCGCAAAACGTGCAATGACCCTTGACACAAGCAAGCAATTCAGCATATAATAATCCTAGCATCGAGCTCCTGAAGTGTGCGCCAGCGCTTTGTTTTTACCCACATCTCTATAAATGGAGCCCGGGTTCCGACACGGATGCCATGCCCCCGTTGAAATAGACGCCAGGGGACGGCAGAAATGAAGGATAGGGCACCAGCCCGTTTTCTGAAGCGGGTGAAAAAACTCGGCGCAACGGCACTTTGGGGCACTGCCTTTCCGGGAGAGCATTCTCCCGGAATGCTTTTTTTATCCTGATATAAGAAATGTGTTTTGTCGCCGGGCCTGACTGGTTCGGAGTTTTTTCATATTTTTGTTTTTTTCAATCCTGTGGTATAATTCTGCCTGATTGCATATCGTCCAATCGGACGGGAAGCGGGAGGGGCAGATGAAAGCATCCATTATTCGGGGAGTCTTTTGCTTATGCTGCCTTTTAAGTATTGGCACCACCGCCTTGGCGGATCATGCCTCCTTTTCGGATGATGGGCCGATGCCCATATTTTCATCCGATTACCTGGTATCCGAACAGGCGGAAGCACCCGTTATCCTTACGATGACTTTTGCCGGGGACTGCACCCTGGGCGGCACGGAAAGTGCCAACCGCAAGGCTGATGGGTTTGTGAAAACCACTTTGAAAAAGGGTCTTGAATACCCTTTTTCCGGCTTGCTTCCCCTATTTTCCGAGGATGATATCACCCTGGTCAATTTGGAAGGTGTTTTGTCAGACGACAGCCGAGGAGAAAACAAAGACAAGGAATTTGCTTTTCGAGGCCCCGCCGCTTTTGCGCAAATGCTGCCATTGGGCAGTGTGGAAGCGGTAAATCTTGCTAACAATCATGCCTTGGACTACGGGGTAACCGGCCAAGCCGCTACCATCGCCGCCCTGGAAGAAAGCGGAATCGCCTATGCCGGGGATTCGTATCTGTGTATTTACGAAAGCAATGGGATCAAGGTTGGGCTGGGCGGTATAAAGGGCAGCCTAAGCCAAGGCAAGCAGGATATCATCAAAAAGCAAATCAATCTTTTAAGGCAGGCGGGCTGCCAGGTGATTGTTTACTCCCTGCATGCCGGCCAGGAATATGCGGAAAACCATAACAACCTGCAAAAGGATATGGCCCGTTTTCTGATTGACGCCGGGGCCGATGCGGTGATCGGCCATCATCCTCATGTGGTGCAAGGGATGGAAATATATCAAAACCGACCCATTTTCTATAGCCTTGGCAATTGCGTTTTCGGCGGCAACCATGATCCCAAGCAAGCGGGAGCGCTGGTTGTGCAAATTGCTTTTACGCTGGAGAATCATGATCTGAAAAGTCTTGAAATCACATTACACCCGATTTTGATTACATTAAACAGCCGTCATAATGATTTTTGTCCTCAGCCTGCCCAGAAAAAAAAGGCTGGGGCGATTTTGGAAAGCATTCAGGCGGATACATCCTTTCCTTTGCCTCCATTTGAAGATGGGAAAGGTGTATTGCTTCCCCCGATCATCATTCCAAGCCGTGCCGCGGAGGATTCTATTGAATGAGAAGAACTGCCTTATTTTTACTGATTGCATTGCTCCTTTTCATTGCATTCCCCGGATTATGCGAAGATATAACCTTCCGAATTACCTTTGCAGGAGATTGCACCCTGGGCGGTGAGGATTATTTGCGGAACACGCCCGCCTCTTTTGATTCCCTCATCGGCCTTTATGGTATCGGTTATCCCTTTGAAAAGGTGCAAAAGATATTTCAAGAGGACGATTATACATTGGTCAACCTGGAATGCGCTTTGACCGATTCGGCTGACGGCCGCGTTTCAGGAAAAGCCTATAATTTTCGGGGACCTGCTGCTAATGCGGAAATTCTCAAAATGGCCGGTATTGATGGCGTAACCCTTGGAAACAACCATTCCGGCGATTACGGAAAGCAGGGCATTGCCTCCACCAAGGACGCTCTGAAAAACGCCGGCATCGAGTATTGCCTGGACAAGGATGTTCTCATCACAGAAATCAAAGGTATCCGTGTCGCTTTTATTGGCATGAACGTCACCACATACAACCAAAGCGAAGACTATCTGCAAGAAAGAATCGCAACATTGAAAGCCGAAGAGGGATGCCAGTATGTCGTCATGCTGCTCCATTACGGCTGGGAATATTCTTTTCTCCATAACCGCAAGCAAATGCTTTCATCCCATTTTGTCATCAATTGCGGTGCGGACCTGGTGGTCGGCCACCATCCGCATGTAGTGCAAGGCATCGAAATCTATAAAAATCGCCTGATACTCTACAGCCTCGGCAACTTTTCCTTTGGGGGCAACCAAACCGTCAAAGACAAAAGCCTGGAGGCATACATGGCAAGCGTCGCTGTAACCATATCCCAGGGTAAACTCAAAAGCCAGCAATTGACCATTTTTCCCGTCCATACCTCCGGTACCAAACCCAGCAATAATTATCAGCCGATGCTTGTAACCGGAGATGCGGCTCAATCGGTTATTGACCGCATGCAGGGGGATACGCCCTTTCCCTTGAACCCTTATATAGAAGGCAAAGGGGCTGTGCAGGACGTTCTTTTCGCTGACGATGCAGAGGAGGCGCAGGAAGTTTTCCTCCCCTGACTTCCTTTTTTTACAAAGCCATTGTATAATGGGGTCATTCCGAAAAGGAGCGTGATTGTCATGCAGGAATTAGCAGCCCATGTTATGGAAGAGCTTCGCGCCCACAACTTTGAAGTTGTCCCCCTGGCTACTGCCCAGGAGGCTTGCACGTATTTGCTGGAACATATTCCCCAAGGCGCCAGCGTAGGGGTAGGCGGGTCCATGTCCGTCCGGGAGCTTAATGTGGTGCCCCAATTGCGGGAACAGGGCCATCAGGTATATTGGCATTGGGACGTTCCCAAAGAAGAGGTTGCCGCCACCCGAGCTGCCGCAAGCCGAGCGGATGTATATCTGGCTTCCTCCAATGCAGTCACAAAAAACGGCCAGATCGTAAATATTGACGGCTCGGGCAATCGGGTTGCATCCATGTTCTATGGACCGGACCAGGTGTATTTGATCATCAGCCAATCCAAGCTGGTGGATGGCGGCCTGAATACCGCCATCGCCCGCATCAAGCAATATGCCTGTCCCGCCAACGCCCGGCGGCTGCATTTGAATACACCTTGCGCACAAACCGGAACATGCAAGACAAAAGATTGCGGCAGCGACTGTATGTGCCGCATAACCGTCGCCATTTCCATGCCTCCCGCCGGCAAGCATATCACGGTACTGCTGGTGGAGGAATCTTTGGGCTATTGATGCATCCTATTCCCTCTGGCTCGCAGCATCCTTCAGGTGATATCCGCCTGAAGGATGCTTTTTATTTACATACCTCCCGCATAAAACGCAAGGTGATTATTGACAATTTTTGATATGTAAGTTACTATATATAGGGAAAGTATAGGGATATATTGGATTATTCTATCCGTTTATCCATTATTTTCTTCCCGCAAAGAGGGGGGATCGCCGAATAAATGTCAAGTGCGTGCAGCAATTTTTACTTGCCGAAATCCCTGAGGGGGATAAACCTCCAAAAGGCAAACCGGCCGAAAGTCCGGGACGCAAAGCTATAGGGTCTAAACGGCCGTGCGCCGCATGACAGCCAGTTTCCGAAAAGGGCAAACCGGGTGAAAGCCCGCGACGCAAAGCTATAGGGTCTAAACGGCCACACGCCGCATGACAGCCAGTTACCGTGCCAAAGGCAAACCGGTCGAAAGTCCGGGACGCAAAGCTATAGGGTCTAAACGGCTACATGCCGCATGACAGCCAGATGCCGAAAAAGGCAAACCGGGTGAAAGCCCGGGACGCAAAGCTAAAGGGTCTAAACGGCCACACGCCGCATGACAGCCAGTTTCCGAAGGGAGAATTTTCATGTACCGTAAAGTAAAGGTGTTTGCCGCTTTTCTTCTTGTTTTGATCTCTTGTTTTACCGCAATCACATTCGCTATGGCTGATAGTGCTTCCGATGTCCTGTCCCTGGTAAACGAAGAACGCAGTGCCGCCGGTTTGAAAACCGTTAAACTGAACGAAAATCTCAACCGTGTAGCAGAATTGCGGGCTGCCGAGCTTGCCGAAAACTGGAGCCATACCCGTCCCAACGGCGAAGAGTGGAAGACCGCCTTCTCCGATGCCGGGGTCAAGGCTTCCTATCGCGGCGAAAACTTGGGCAAAGGCCAATCTTCCGCAGACCAGGTGGTAGACGAGTGGATGGCATCTGAAGGCCATAAGGAGAACATCCTCAACAAAAAATTTACCTCAATGGGCGTTGCATCTGTCGTAATCGACGGCACCACCTACTGGGTACAAGTTTTTGCCAATGAAGTGAAAACCACCAAAACAACAAGCTCAAGCAAGAAAGCAACTACCGCCAGCAGTGAACCTCAGGCCCAATCGGCGCCTGCGGCCAGCTCTGGAAGCGCACCTGCGGCGGCACCTGCGGCCGAACCGGCTCCTGCCTCTTCGGCAAATTCCAAAAAAGTTCCTGAAGCTTTTGCCAACACCGTTCTGGACATCGAAGCCGCTATGAAAAAGCCGGCTGGTACACCCGTATACGAAGCAAGCTCCGGCTTGTGAGAGCGGGTGCGTCCATGGAAGGAACTCATGTTGGTAGCAAGCAGGCGGATGCTGACGGCAAGTGTATCCGCTATCCCTGCTTTCAAATGAAAAGGCACGTGCTCCCTCCGACATTTATGAAGCGTTCATATAGGCGGTTGTGCCGTAAGGCTCCCGTCGGTACCCAGCAAGCCTTTCGAAGCAATGCTTCGAAGGGTTTGTTGCTTTTAAGCGTGCTTGCTTGAAATGCCGCCGCACAAATTGCCGATGCAAAAAGCTGATCATGTTTTTGGAGAGATGATCAGCTTTTTATTGTTTATGCGGTTTTCACTCCATTGCATCATCCGGATTGAAGAAGCTGCTTTCATCTTTCACGGATGGTTACATGCACAGTATCGCCCGGCTGTTTTCCGATCTTTTTCCGAATTTCCTTCCGCACGCCCAAAATATGACAGGGGGTCTGCATTCTGACTAGGCTGCCATCATAAGGTTCTCCGTCAAAAGTGGCATGAACCGGCACCCTGCCCTTGCCGAAAACAGCCTTCACGTCCAAAGGAATCTCCACATAGGCCCCATCGATATCCGGAACTTTTATCAACTCCGCATCGAATTCATACACCTGATCCATTTGCTCTCCCCTCCCCTTCCGTGCAGATCAAAAGACATCTTATGCTTCCTGTGTTAACCAAGCCAGAGCCTCTTCTTCCGCAGCAAATACACGAAACCCGCTGCCCCGGTTTGTTTCCAAAATAAAATCCTGAAACTTGCCCTGAATCTTCTGATCAGGGCTGAGCACCGCAGCTGCCTTGATTTGATAATTGCCCCATTTTTGAAGAATCTCGCCCGCCAACCCTGTGCGAAGGTGAAAGAAAGCTTCCGAAAGGGAGGCGGATGGAATCATAAGCAGGCTTGCATGATTCTCCCAGCAGGCGGATACCAGGTCAAGGCCATCCTGCAAGGTTTCGATAGTTTTCCCCGCATCAGCGTACAAAATTCTTTTATCCCCATATTCAACGACCTGATGTGGCATACCATCGCAACCCTTTTCAGAATCTAACGCCCCAAAAGTTTTTGTACCTTTTCTACCGCAGAAAAAACGCCCTGGCTGATCGGCATATCCGGAAGCCCTGCCACTTCAACATGGCACTTTTGAATCGGCACCACAATTTTCAATGCCTCGCTTGACCCAACGGCAACGGCCATTTTCTCCGTTACTTCACCCAACATGGCATTGGCTGTAAGAATGCCAATGGGGCCCAGAATCACATCAGCACGGCGGCAGTTGTACACCACCGCATTTTCTCCCGTAGCACCAGCATCTGCCCCAGCCCTTAGCATAGCGGCAGTCGCTGCAGCATTCAACCCTACGGCAATAATCTCCTGGTCGGGCAAGGCAGCCTTCAACCCCTCTACTAGGCTGCGGCCCACGCCACCGCCCTGACCGTCCAGCACCAAAAGCCTCATGCACGGCCTCCTTTTTCCAGCGCAGCCTTGGCCAGCAAAAACGCGCCCATAACACCGCTATTGACGGAAAGCCCCGGGGGTACAATATAATCCTCCATGCCATTCAGGATGGCCGGATGCTGGACATAACCGCCCAGCAAGATCAGCGTTTCGCGGCGGATCATGGGGAACAAATGTTCCTGCTGCATGACGCCGCCGCCCAGTATGATCTTTTCTGGTGAAAAAGTCACGATGGCATTTGCGCACATCTGGGCCAGATAATGGGCTTCCAGCACCCAGGCGGGATGGTCCTGAGTCAATTCCTTGGCGGAGCAGCCCCATCTTTTTTCAATTGCCGGGCCGCAGGCCATGCCTTCCAGACAGCCCTTGTGATAGGGGCAAAATCCCTGGGGTGCCGGATCTTCAGGCTGTGGCCGCAATAGCATATGCCCAAATTCGGGATGCACCAAGCCATGGACAAGGTTTCCTTCCACCACCAGCCCACCGCCGATACCGGTGCCGACAGTGACATACAGGCAGCTTTTTAATCCCTTGGCCGCACCCAGCATGTTTTCCGCCAAAGCGGCACCATTTACGTCCGTATCCAAGGCCACAGGAACATGAAGCCCTTCCTGCAAAGTTTTTATCAATGGAAAATTTCTCCATGCAAGCTTGGGGGTGGAGGTAATATATCCAAAAGTTGAAGAGGATGCATTTAAATCCAATGGGCCAAAGCAGCCTACACCCAGTGCCTCAACGGGGTACTTTTTAAAAAAAGATATAATTCCCGGCATGGTTTCTTCCGGTGTAGTGGTGGGTATGCTGATTCTGTCAACCATATGACCCAAATCATCGCCCACGCTCATAACCATTTTTGTGCCGCCAGCTTCCAGTGCGCCCAGTACCATCCATTTCGCCCCTCATTCGCGTGAATTTCTTTTGCCATTTTACAGGATAGGACAATATTTGTAAAGATAAGTGCATGCCGATGTGTCGGATACTGTATGACCTTCCCAGCATATTTCCCCCATGCCAAGCCCATGTTATGGCTGAGCAACTGTTGAAAAGGGGCGGCATCATGCGGCAATATCGGTTTAAGCGGCAGCCTTCCAGGCTCCGGCGGTGGGTGGGCATCTTTCTGGCACTTTTGTTGGTGGTTGGTTACTTCACGCCTCCGGCTCAGGCGCTTCGAATGCTGCCGGATCAATTGTCTGTTACAGCAGGGCATGGGCAGGCGTGGATATTGGGCTTGCCCTTTTCCATTAGGGTAGAATCGGGAGACGTGAGCGTGTTATCCTCCAGCGACGAAACACTGGAGGGACGTACAGCCAGTACCGTAAAACTCACCGGCAACCAAGTCGGCTCGGCAAAATTATCGCTTAACCTTTTAGGCCTTTTTCCCTTAAAAAAAGTAGAAGTTTCTGTTGAACCAGAGCGCATCCTCATCCCCGGCGGGCAGGCCATCGGTGTGGCGCTCCAGACGGAAGGCGTGCTGGTGGTAGGCACCAGCGATCTGGGCGGATCGGTCGGGGACAGCCCCGCACGGCTTGCGGGCATCCGCCCGGGGGATGTAATTTTAAAAATAGGCGGGCAGCCCATCACAAGTGCGGCTCATTTGTCCCAGCTGGTCGCCCAAGGGAATGGACAGCCCATTATCATTGGGCTTACACGGGATAACCAACCCTTGGAAGTATCCCTCACGCCAAAAAAAGATGAAGCCAGCGGAACCTATCGTTTGGGCATGTGGATACGGGACAGCACTGCCGGCGTTGGCACCTTGTCTTATTATGACCCAAGCAATGGCGCTTATGGCGCACTGGGCCATGCCATCACAGACGCGGACACCGGCAAACCCTTGACTGTAGGCCAGGGAGAAGTGCTGAAGGCCGATGTGGTTGATGTACAAAAAGGGCAGAAAGGAACGCCGGGCGAATTGAAAGGTTCCTTTCTTCGTGACAAAAAAACCCTGGGCAATATTTTAAAAAATACAAACTATGGTATCTATGGAAAGCTGGATAGCGCCCCGCAAAATAACATTTACTCCAGTGGTTTACCCATTGGGCTTAGAAGCAGCGTGCATACAGGCCCTGCCACGATTCTATCCAGTGTGGACGGAAATGGTGTGCAGGAATACCAGGTGGAGATCACAAAGGTAGCTACACAAAACACACCTACGCCTAAAAGCATGGTGTTGAAAGTCACCGATCCTGTTCTTTTGGAAAAGACGGGAGGCATTGTTCAGGGTATGAGCGGCAGCCCGATCATACAGGATGGGCATCTTATTGGCGCGGTAACCCATGTGTATGTCAACGACCCGACACAAGGCTACGGCTTGTTTATAGAATGGATGCTAAACCAATCGTCAGGGATCTGAAACCATTTCAGGCTAGAGAATTGGTATAGGTATCTTATCAGCAGGGAAACCCCCTCCAGGCGGCGAAATAGCAGTCGGAAGGGGGTTTTGCCATGCGGGTAGTGCTTGCCATAACCGACCCGGAGCGCCGGGAAGCGGCTCGGCTTTTGCTGGAAAGCGAATGCTGCGATTGTGCCGCCCAATGCGTTTCAAGCGGGCGGGAAGCTTTGCAGGCCGTCGCCGGCTTTACACCCCACGTGCTGGTGCTTGACCGTGTGTTGCCACTGCTGGATGGCCCGGCTGTGCTTCTTGCCCTCCGATCCCTCCCCCTCCCCTGCCCTCCCAAGGTGGTATTTGTCAAATCCATGGGCCGGGAGGAGGAAAGCTTGCAGATTCCCACCGAAGCCGACATTTGCCTGGAGCATTCCTACAGCAGTTCCCAATTCCTTTGCGCAGTACGTGAAGCCGAAAATAAGCTTCAGGGATCTCTGGCATTTATGCAAAGCCCCTGCCGGGGACCAGCATGCCAGTCCCTTTTGAGGGATTTAGGCATGCCCGAATCACTTAAAGGACATGGCTATCTTTTGCATATGATGAACCTTCTGGTTCCTTCCCCCGGTCTGATCGATGCGCTAACCACAAGGCTATACCCGGCGGCAGCAGACCGGTTTCACACCACCCCCGGCGCGGTGGAGCGCTGCGTCCGCCATGCCATTGAAGCCACCTGGAACCGGGGCTCCATGGCAGCGCTGGAATCCCTGTTCGGCCTGTCCATCGATCCTGAGCGGGGCAAGCCGACCAATCGGGAATTTCTGGCTATGGCGGCCCAACATGTACGGAACCGGTTAGAGGGAACAGGAAACAAATGAAGTTCTCTGGGATAGTATTGGGGAGGCCTTCCTTTGAAGGCCTCCCCAAATTGTATCAGCGCTTATTCCAGTACGCGTCGTACGCCTGTTGAATTGCTGCCGTATGCAGTTCATCTACCCGATTGGATGTGTGCGTCTTGCTGTTCGTAAAGTGGATACAGAATTGCCCCTTGAAATCGTTATTGGCAATGGTGTCTCCATCCGGATAGTTATGGGGAACGCCATACATGGAGGCTGCAAACGTCCGGCTGCCGACAGTGACCCACAAAGGCCGCCGCTGCCAATGGGTGGAGCTTGTAATCTTGGATGCATCAGTCACACCGTAGATCTTACACATCCGCCGTGTATCCGCCGCGGTAAGTGGTTCAACGTCCGCATGGTTTCCGCCGGACCAGCGATGTACCCAGAAGGTGATGTTCGTCTTCACATCAGTGACCTTCACATTCATACCCCGGGCAAATATCGTCTGGATGCCCCCCGTCCACCAGTCAATCTTCTCCACAGGATTGATGACGTTTGTCAGATCTTCATCCGAAGACCCGGGCGGTACGGTACCGTATAGGGCATGCTGTGTATTTTCTCCGGCAACGCCGTCTACGGTAAGGTTCTTGGCCTTTTGGAAGGCCTTTACAGCATCGACCGTATCGGTACCATAAGTGCCGCTGATGGTGCCGGTAAAGTAACCTTTCTCTTTGAGGGCCGTTTGAAGCTTCTTGACAGCCTCGCCTGTCGAACCCTTTCGCAGTGTTTCATAGGTAGCTTCCTGCTGGCCGTCTCCGCCGGGGTTTTGTGCATCTTCATAGGCCTGTTTCTCTGTCTTGGTGTAAATCCGGATCAAATCGCCTCGAATCCAGCCGGTTGTGCCGGAGGAAAGCTTCACGCTATACCAGCTATACCCGTCGCTAACATTGGTGTTACCCGTCCAGGTCAGGAAGGTATCAGCCTGATAGATTTTCGCTACCTGCTTGCCGGTAGCGGACCCTGTTGCGCGAACAAGCACGTTGGCAACCTTGGTCACAGCCATGTCACTCAAGTCCGCCAGCGAAGGTGTGGGAGTCGGTGACGGCGACGGAGTCGGAGTCGGCTGGGTAGCCAGCCAATCCTGGTATTCCTTGCTGGTCATTACCTTCACGCAGGAACCCAATACCCAAAGCGGCTCTTCGTCATAGGTAATCTTGTACCACAAGGACCCGCCCACAGTGCTGGACCCCGTAAAGGGGAACACCGTACCAAGCTCGACATTGAAGGGAGAATCTGCATCCTTGGAAGCAGAAACCCGCAAATTGACCTTATCCAAGATTGTTACCAGATAACTGCTGGGGCCCGGTGTAGGCGAAGGTGTTGGGCTGGGCGTGGGCAAGGGCTGCCCTGCCAAATAAGCCGCCACCTGGAAGTCTGACAATTGATATGCACAATCACCTCGCACATATCCCAAGGTGCCGTTGACGTTTACCGGATACCAGGTATAGGAACCGCTGACCGCGGCTGCGTCTGTCATGGGCCAAACGGTGTTGATATTCAGCGTTCCAATCGTAGAACCCGCTATAGCCTTGCGAAGGTTCACCGAGGGCTTTGTCACAAGGATATACCCCTTTGTTGCAGAGGGCGAAGGGGTGGCAGTTGCCGATGGTGCAACCGTTACGCCGTTCGCATCACAAAGCGCCACCATATCGCCACGGATATATCCGGACAAGGTTCTGTAGCGAACCGGATACCATGTATAACTTCCAGACACCGTCCCTTGCGCCGTAAGCGGCAAAATGGTGCCGATGGCCAACCGTTCAATAAAGGTGCCATTGGGGGTTTTGCGCATGTTCACCTTGTCGGTGGTCAGTTTGACGTATCCAACGCTGCTGCCGTCTGCCGGAGAAGGAGTGGCGGTAGAACCACCGCTTACAACGGTGCAAACATCGCTGCGGATATAACCATACAAGCCTGCATCTGTTTTTACATAATACCAGGTGTAGCCGTTCTTGGTAGTAGGAGCTTTCAAAAAGGCAAGCGTCGGCTTCCCACTCACATGGGCTATGATCGGCCCAGCCTCCGTCTTGCGCAGGTTTACATCCAAGTGATTCGGCTGCACATAACCAAATACGCCTTCTGCCAACGGAGTCGCGGTTGCGGGGACGGGGGTAGCCGTAGCAGCACCATCCCCGGGAATTGCAGTCGGTGCACCGCTTATTGGGTTTCCGGCCGCATCCGTTACTGCGCAGACATCGCTTCGCACATAGCCGTACATGCCGGAATCTGTTTTTACATAGTACCAGGTGTACCCACCTTTGGTGGTGGGCTGCTTATAATATGCCATCACCGGTTTCCCGTTGATTTGAGCAATAGTCTCTCCTGCTTCTGTTTTGCGCAGATTTACCTTATCCGTAGATAGCTTCACGTAGCCGATTGTGGAATCAGGTGCAGGGGTTGACGTGGCGCCGGTAGCGGTTTGTGTGGCTGTGCCTGCCGTAGTAGGAGCCGCTGTAGCATTCAAGCCGGGCTGTACGGGATTTAAAAGCCAGGCCGCCTGTTCTTCCGCCGTCAATTGCACAAAATAGCCGCCATGGATAAAGCCAATATATGTTCTGGTTCCTTGGGTGGGGCCGTTGGTGTTTACTTTATACCAGGTGATCCCATCCTTAACAGTGGTGCCTACAATTTGGGACACCCAGTCTTTAGGCAGCTTAAACCATGTATCGGCCGATGTACTGGCGGTTTTGCGAACCTTCACATTATCGGCCGTAACCTTGCCGTACAGTACCGCCTCGGCCGATGCCTTCATCACAGGCCATTGCATTGCTCCCATTATCACGCAGCATGCCAACGCCAAAGCCAGTAAGCGCTTTAAAAAACGGGCGTTTGCTTCCATCTTTGTCATCTATTACACCTCATTTTCGTGGAATGCATGCGTTTTGCAGACGCAGGCCCAAGCCGTCGTCCGCACAATAACACGCCTTTATTTTATTACAATTCTATTACGCTGTCAATCGTTTTTATCATTTTCCTTCATATTTTGTTCATTGTCATTTCCCTGCTGCGAATCTTTAGCTGGCAGCTCTTTGGGAACAAAACCGGAAAAAGCAGTATCTCCGCCACCGCTTTTTAAGGTTATATCCCCTCCCCATTCTCTTAAGGTTTGCCTGACAATATAAAGGCCCATGCCATGGCCCTCCGACTTTGTGGTAATCCCCGGTAGAAAGATGCGGCTTTGAGCGGAAGCAGGAATATCTGGGCCATTATTGCCAACGCTAAAGCGGAAATTCTTAATATCCTCACTCAACGCTATCATCAGCCGGGGATTCTTTGTCTCCTTTAGGGCATCCAGGGCATTATCAATCAAATTGCTGAGTACCCGGCACATTTCCCAGCCCGGAATCGGCAGCTGCTTCCAGGCGCTGGTAATGGTTAAATCTGCCTGAACGCCCTGCTTTTCGCAAGCAGCAAGCTTTACCTTCAAAAGCGCGTTTACAGCGGCGTTCTGGGTGCGCAAAACCCGGCTCACCGCTCTGATATCCCCGTAAACCCGCTCAATATACTCCTGGGCGTCTTTGTATTCTTCCATTTCCATCAGGCTGAACACTACTTGCAGATGATTTAAGAAGTCATGGCGCTGAGCCCGAAGGGTATTGTTGAGACCCTCCATGTCCTGCACGGTTTTCTCCATGGATTCCATCTGATACAGGGTACGGCCGGTACCCAATGCCTCTCGGATATCCATCAGCGCGCCCCAACTTACCAGGAAAGCGGCGCCCAGCATACCAAACCGGATAGTGGACAGGTGCAATATTTGCTCATCACTGAAAAACAGGTAGAAAGCGATGGTCAAAACCAGCGCGATCTGCATGGAATTGATGGTAATGGCATAGACGGTGACTTTACGAATATCCACTTGCTTTTTCATGGCTGATTTCCCTTGCCCCTCGCCTCTTGATTTTTCTGTATTTTTTCCTCATGGCCCTGA
>JAEVYX010000107.1 GCA_023392515.1 Bacillota bacterium
TTTGGGTAACATAGTAGCCCCCAGAAATAGGTTCCACGTTGTCAATCGTATAAGAGCTGCCGGTGACGGTTCCGGCGTTCCTTACAAAAGTGCCATTTGAGGTATACAGTTTCAGCGTCGCACCGGAGGTGATTCCGGTCACCGCAATGCTTTCCACTTCGGCCGCTGCAGTGGGGGCCGGAGGCTTCGCCGGAGCCTGCACCGTGACCAGGCTGGTGCCGGAGCTAACCACCCCGTTAATGGACTGCTGGGCATAGAAGCTGTCTCCGGCGCTCAAACCGCTGTAGCGGTAGGTGCCGCCCATGTCCGCAGGGCTTTGGGATACGGGGGTGGCGTTTGCATAATACAAAGTAAACGAAGCGCCGGGATAGATGTTCCCCACATCCACATACCCAACCCCGGCTGAAATGGAAGGCGTGCGCAGAATGGAATTCTCAAAATTGGAGTTGCTGCTTTCCACACCTTCAACCGTTTGGGTAACATAGTAGCCCCCAGATATAGGTTCTACGTTGCTAAACGTATAGGAGCTGTCGGTGATGGCACCGGCATCCCTTACGAGAGCACTGACCGAGGTATACAGTTTCAGCGTTGCGCCGGATACAAACCCGGTAACCGTGATGCTTTCCACCCCGGCCGATATTGCTGGTGGCAATATCCCCGCATAGGCCGTAAGAACAGGCCCCGTCGCCAGCACAAGGATGAGCACCAGATACAAGGCCCCTATCTTTTTCATAAACAAGCGGTTCATTCCGTGTCCTCCCCATCATTTGGATCAGCCGCTTCCATGCGGCCCGTTACATGGTATATACACCGATATGCGCAGGTTCAAACAGTTTTTTCACCTATTGCAGCCGCAAAGCCGCGCCTTCAAAGGGAAGATGCTCCCGACAGCAACCTGCAGAAATACCATTTTAACATAGTGCTGTATCTATCATTGTATCTGGCTTTCCATTTTTCGTCAATGGCTTCGCACAGCGGAACGGGTGCAGAGAAGCGGTTACCCCCGCCTCCCTGGCTTATGACAAAGTCATCCCGCCGCCCTCTTTACGATCAGGCCGTTACAGCATATAATCAAAGCGTTGGTTCGGGTCACAAAAACACAGCCTGGTTGGTAGTCCAGGCGCAGTACAATCTGCCAGTAACCCTCCCTCCTGTGGGTCGTCCGGTGATCCAATAAAAGAGCCGACAACAGGAGGTGTGTAGCGCATGGGCGTTACACTTACGGTTTTCTTCGATGAGCCTTTCTACGCGGGCCTGTTTGAACAGGCTGAGGAAGGACGGCTGCGGGTTTCCAAGGTGGTATTTGGCGCTGAGCCAAGCGATCAACAGGTGTATGACTGGCTGCTTGCAAACTATTACAAGTTGCGTTTCTCTCCGCCGGTTCATGGCGTGAAGCAAATTCAGCTTGCAGCGAATCCCAAGCGCAGGCAGCGTCAGGCAGCAAAAGCAGAGGCTGGCATCGGCACCAAAGCGCAAATGGCCATACAGCTTGCCCGGGAAGCTGCCAAGCAAGCCCGCAAGACCATCACGAAAGAGCAGCGGGAGCAGGAAGAAGAACGCAAGCTCCAGCTTCGCATCGAAAAGAAGAAGGCCAAGCATCGCGGGCATTAGTGCCAAAGGCGTCCGTTATTCGGGCGCTTTTTATGTGCCATAATGAATTGACTTTTGTATAGGATTATGATATATCCTTGAAGGCCAAAAAACAGATTGGGAGAACCCTGATGAAAGCAAAGCTCCTCTGCGCTTTTTCCCTGATGGCTTTCCTTTTATTATTAACTGCCGCGGGGCTGGCCGCGCCTTATAAAAACCTGTATGTAACCCCTGCAGCCCAGGAGTGGTCGGAAAACCCTGCCCAGCGGGTAAATCTGTATACCACCGGCTCCGGCAAGCAGTACCTTTTCCTGCCCTCGGGGTGGGATGCGGGCAGCCTGCGCCTGTGGTTTGAAGGCTGCGAAGCCATCATGATCGGGGATGAAACCGTTTCATCCGGCGATATTACCCATAACCTTGCGCCGGGGGAAACGGTGTATTTTTCGCTGGGGAAAAGCAGGTACAAGGTGCAGGTATTGCAGGGCGAAAACACCGGCGCACTGTTTATCAATACCGACTCCGGCAGCATGCACGCCATCCACCGGAACAAGAACCACCGAGAGTCCGGCGAGCTGGTGCTCGTCGATGAAAGCGGCGTCACCGGCTATTCCGGCCCGCTGTCTGAAATCAAGGGCCGGGGCAACGGCACCTTCGGCTTTGCGAAAAAGCCCTACCAGATCAAGCTGGATAAAGCCACAGACCTGATGGGCATGGGCAAATCCAAAACCTGGATTCTCCTGGCCGATTATATGGATGTATCCCTCCTGCGAAACAAGGTTACCTTCGCCCTGGCCCAGGCGCTGAATTTGAATTACACGTCCCAGTGCCGCACGGTGGACCTGTACCTGAACGGGGAGTATTACGGCGTATACCTCCTTTGCGAGAAGGTGCAGATCGGCTCCAGCCGCATCCCCATCACCGACCTGGAAAAAGCCACCGAGGAGCTGAACGAAAGCGGGCTTGACACCTATCCCCCTTTTCACCTTTCGGAGGAAAAGGGGATTTCGGCAAAGGGGTTTGATATCGAAAACGACCCGGAGGACATCACCGGCGGATACGTCTTTGAACTGGAAAAAAGCCACCGCTACCGGGATATTGAGCAAAACGGCTTCAAAACATCCGCCGGCCAGCCGGTGGTCATCAAGTCCCCGGAGTTTGCCTCCCGGGGGCAGGTGCTGTATCTGGCTGACCTGGTGGACAGCTTTCAGCGGGCTATATCCCAGGAGAACGGGACTGACCCTGAAACCGGCCGCCACTATACCCAAATGGCAGACCTTCCCTCCCTTGTGTGCAAATACCTGGTGGAAGAGGTCAGCAAAAATTACGACTCCACCAAGTCCAGCCAGTTCTTTTACAAGGATTCGGACAAGGTCAATAGCCTGATCTACGCCGGCCCCGCCTGGGATTACGACCTGGCCTACGGCAATTTTGCCGCGCCCTCCAACGCAAGAATGACCTTCCCCGACGGTCTTTACGCAGCCAAGGATTCCACTGCCAGCTACTACTGGTACCCCAAGCTTTACCGGCAGGCCGATTTTTACGATATGGTTCTGGATACCTACATAGAAACCCTCCGCCCCGCTTTGTCTGTGCTGCTGGGTGAAGGGCGCAACAAAAAATTCCCGAACTTGAAGTCCATCCGGGAATACGAGGCGGAAATCGCCGCCTCCGCGAGGATGAACTTTACCCGCTGGCCAGCCTCCGGCATCAAATTCCGGTATAAGCCCTCCAGCAAAAGTTTCACCGACGCGGTGGATTATTTGGAGGATTTCATTTCGAAGCGCCGGGACTTTCTGGATGAAGCCTGGATGGAGGAGTATACGGTGGCGGCAGAGTGAGGCAGCATACGTCCGCTTTCAAGTCAAAATCAGGAAAGCAGGCATGTTTTAGCCTTATGCGTACTCCGAGAGAAGCACCCCCTCCTCAACCAAACGCATCACATCAGCAGATTGATTAGTTAACGCGCGCTTTACATATTGAAGGTAGACCAGCAGCGCTTGGATTTCTTCTCTGTACAAGGACAGATGAATGGAATTTCCCGATAATGTTCCATTCCACAAGTGAACTATCATTTCCAAATCAATATCTTCTATTTCATATCCTTCTCGTACATATGTATAACGAGGGTCATTGCGTAAATCCTTCTTTGGTTTTAGAACAAATTCAAGATCAGGCTCCATGCATTCAAATGTTTTCGGTTCAGTCAGACGGTCATTCAGCAAACCGTCCAAGTCGTCGGACAAACAATCCACTTCGGAGGCAAGAAGAATTTCACCGCCAAACTCATAATGCATAAAGTGGTTCTCCATGCACGCTTCCACACAGCACCATACCGAATCCCAATCAGCGCTTGTTGTTTTCGCATAATCGGTAATTTTTAAATAAAAAGTCACACCATCCAAATTCAGCTTAAGCCGCATAACAATCTCCCTGTACTCAGCATGCCGTATGTACTCTTTTGTCCTATCTATTTAACAGTATACCATGCGCTTCCATTTGCAGCAAGAACAGCCCAGCCAGGAGGCATCCGCCTTTCACCCCGGCGCATTGTTTTACATAGACTGTTATGGGCAAGGAATCGGTGCCAATTGCCCTTATATGATGGCCAGATTACGCGAGGTGAAAAAAAATGAGCAATCAAGCATCGAATCAGTCATACTGTTGCCGGTGGATATGGGATAACAGACTGTGCCGATGGCGTTTCCTGTGCTGGGATGCGTGCCGCCGGTGCTGGTTTGACCCCTGTGCCAGGGAATACGAATATTGGTAAGTCGCTCATGACGTATTTGCCCCCTTCCTGCCGTTGTGCGGGAAGGGGGACATTTTTTGAAAGATGCTTTCCATTTTATTACCGCAGTACGGCTGCCAGCCAAGGGGCTGCCTCAAAGCGAGTGAATCACTTTGAGACAGCCCCTTCTATTGGCACTATCTTTGGCATCGTTTTCCGTTTGATACAGCTCATGGCCTTTTTCGATGGATTGGGAAGATTTCGGAGCCGCGAATCAGCAATTCAGAGTCGAAGACGGTTCGTTTTGCATTCTGAGGACGGTGTTTGCGGCTGCGGTGAAGTTTTTCCAGCATAATACTGGCGCATTCATCCCCCATGGCAAAGGTGGGCTGCTTAATTTCCGTAATCCTTGAATCGTGAAACAGATCAAATTGAGCCAGGGAGCCAAAGGACACCAAGGCGATGTCATCCGGTATCGACAAGCCGGAATCATGAATCGCGCGGATTGCGCCGACGGCCATCATGTTGTTGGTGCAGAAAATAGCGGTCACCTGGGGCTGCTGCTTTAAGATATCCTTGGTTAATTGGTAGCCGCTGTCCATTTTGAAATCGCCATAAAGTATATAGTCTCTGCAAATTTTAATGTCGTGACCTGTCAGCGTATCAATATATGCATTGAGCCGGTCCAAACCGGGCTTGGAAGAGATGGGGCCGGTGATGATGGCAATATCGGTATGCCCGGCTTCCAGGAGCACTTCAACGGTTTTTGTGGAGACATCATAATTATCCTGAAACACCCCGTCAATGCCGTATCCTTTGAGGTCACGGTCCACCAGCACGACTGATGTGACAGTCTCATTGAGGTCCTTCAGATAGCGTGCGTTATACTCGACTGTCTCCGAAATGGGAGAAATGATAATTCCATTGACATTGCGCTGCTTTAGCATGTTTAGGCAGCGGATTTCACGCTGCGGCGATTCGTCGGAGTTGCAAATGACCGTATCAATATTATGGCGGTACAGCCTATCAACGATGCTTGTAATAATCTCTTGAAAGAATATATTGCGCAAATCTGCAACAACAATGCCCACCAGTTCGTTGCCGGAACGCGTCTTATGCCGGTATCTTTTGGGTTCAAACCCCGCGCCTCTGGCAAGGGAGATGATTTGCTGCTTTGTTTCTTCGTTTACATAGCCAGTGTTATGCAGCGCACGCGAAACGGTTGCAGTCGAAACATTGGCCGCGGCGGCTAACTCCTTAATGCTTTTAATCATCAGTGAGATCTCCTTCTGGCAGCAGATTGAATACTGATTCATTATAAACGCGGCTGGTGAAAAATACAATAATATCTACACAATTTACATGGCTGAAAAATATTGGCT
>JAEVYX010000108.1 GCA_023392515.1 Bacillota bacterium
CCCAGCACATCGGCCAGAATCTGGCACCAGAGCGGGCCTTTGGACGCGCCTCCCGCAAATACGATTTCGGAAGGCATGTGCCCGGTGGCCTCCCGGACAAGCTCCATATGCCCTTTGGTGACCATGGCCGTGTTTTCCATAATGGCCCGGTAAAAGGTATAACGGTTAAACTTGTCGGGGTCCAGGTCAAAATTCCCGAAGGTGGGGGCGGCGTGCTTCCAGGAGATGAAATTCATCACATCGGAAAAGGCGCACATCATGCCATGGCATCCGGCGGGGACCTTTTCGGCTTCCCTGTTCATTACCTGATAGGGATCAATGCCTTCGGAAAGGGCAATTTGCTTTTCCATTTGGCAGAAAGCGTCCCGATACCAGCGCATGGCCAGGCCAGGCTTGAAGGCCAACGCCTCATACTGCCAGCTTCCCGGCGCCGCGTGGCAATTCACCCGCACCCGGCATCCAGGATCGGTAAGCCCGCTGTCCGTGTTGAATTCATACTGCCAGAAGCTTCCGCCGAAAACGGCAGCCTGCCCCGGGTCTACCACGCCCACGCCTACGCAGCCCAATTGAGCGTCGCCGCCGCCGGTTACAACCGGAGTGCCCGGCGCAAGCCCGGTATCTTCTGCACCCTTTTCGCTGACACCGGCTGTCACGCTGCCGCACTCCCTGACCGGGGGGAAGATGTCCGCCTTCAGCCCGCAGCGCGCCGCGATGGAGCTGTCCCAGGTCCGCTTTTGCAGGTCGAACAGGCCTGTGGTGCAGCCGTTGCTGGGCTCCGTTTCCAATACCCCTGTCATTTTGTAGATCAGCCAGTCATTGAACATGGACAATGCCGCGGTTTTTTCGTAAACTTGCGGCATTTTGTTTTTCACCCACAAAAGCCGGGGCAGGGCGCCCAATGCATACGTCTGGCCGGACACACGGTAGATTTCCTTTTCCAGGCCGGGATACCCCTCAATCAGCTGGCCCACTTCATCATTGCTGCGAGCATCCACGTTGGCGCAGGCCCAAATTTCCTGGCCGTCGCCGTCATACAGCACAATGCCCTCCCGCATGCAGGTGGTGCTGATAGCTGCCACCTTCTGGGGGTCGACCCCTGTTTGCTTGAATACTTCACGGATACAGCCGCAGGCTAATGCCCAGTTGTGCGACCAGTCAAAATCCATACTGCCGGGATACCGGGGATCTTCCCGGTGAAACCATTCCTGCTGCGCGCAGCCCACCTGACGGCCCTCCAAATCAAACAGGACAGCCCGTACGCTTCCGGTGCCCGCATCCAGCGCCATGAGGTACTTTTCTTGCATGGTATCCTCCAATCTCCCTATTACAAGGGGCGGTTATTCAGAAGAAGGTTTGAATCGAGGCATTCCGGCCCCGGAGAAATATCTGCCGCATCTTTTAACTTTGCATAAGTATGGCTGCGGTGGGTTCATCGGTGATAAACACATCCAGGTACTGGCCCCGAAGCACGGCCCGGATCGCGTCGATCTTGGCTTCACCCGCAGCAACGCCGATGACGTTTTGCAGTTCCTTCAATGTATTTAATGAGGTGCTGATCAGCCGGTCTTCCACGGGGCTTTCGATCAGCGCGCCGTCCTTGTCCACAAAATGGCTTAAAATATCCCCGGCAGCGCCCTTCATGGACAGATACAAAAAATCATTCTTGCTTAAAATGCCCGACCTGATAATGGTGGCCGACTCGTGCATCGACCCGATGCCGACTACCGATATGGAGGACAGCCGCACCATCCGGGTAATTTCCTGCACCTGGGCCTCCTGGCGCATGGCGTCGGCCATTTCCCTGGAACTGGCAAGCAGAGGCGCAGGCATCAGGTACAATTTTGCGTTGAATACATTGGAACGGGTATCAGGCAGGTAGTAATTCACCCCGCCGGTCAGCGATACGCAGGAGATGGGCTGCTGGGCCATGGTGGCCAGGTTGTTCAAAACCCGGCTGGGAGTATCCCCGTAACCGATGTTGATAAAGCTGTTGTCGTTCAGCCGGTCGCTTACATAAAGTGCGGCGGCCTTGGCGATGTTTTCATTGACTTCGGTCCGGCCAGGCATGGCGGGAACGACAAACACGTCTTTCAGTTTGTACTTCTCCATCAGTTCCTTTTCCAATTGGATACGGTCCACCCCGTCCTGGCGGAGCTTGAACTGTATGATCCCTGTTTCCCGGGCCTTTTCCAGCAGTTTGATCACCCGAAGGCGGCTGATGCCCATTACGTCGGATATGTGCTGCTGGGTCATGTTTTCAAAATAATAATACCAGGCGGTTTTAATCATCAGGGATTCTTCGTAGTTCATATACCCTCTTTTCTTCGTGGCCGCCCATAAACAAGCTTTTGTCCCTCTTCGACAATTGGCTGACCAAGAATGATTACAAAAGTTAATAACGGAATCATATGTTGTTTTGAAATTAGTATAGCATCAATAAAAATAGATGTCAATCGGGAATTGGACGGCCTTATGAAAAAATGTTTCATATCCCTGTCTCTGCGTAGATTACTGGCAATTACAAACAAAAAGAACTCTGCAACAATAGCAAAAGAGAGTACAAAAAATATGAAACTGAATAAAAGTTATAGAAATTTTAGCTGGGAGAGTTGACAGAAGCGTACAAATGTCGTATGATGATGTCAACATCCAAATATTCGTTCAAGAAACATTTGTATAATTAACCATGGAGGGTGCGCAATGGGGAAAGAACAGACAATTACTCCAGGGGATCATATGATATCCGTGCGCAACATCCGCAAGGCATTTGGGATGAATGTGGTGCTCAAGGGCGTAGATCTCAAGGTGCGTTCGGGTGAAGTGGTGGCCCTGATCGGCGGCAACGGTGCGGGGAAAAGCACCCTGGTGAAGATCATCATGGGCATCTATCAGCCCGACGAGGGGGAAATCTCCATTGCCGGGCAAACCGTGAAGCTGAACCGGCCTTCCGCCGCGCTGAACCACGGCATCTATCTGGTGCCCCAGGAGCCCATGCTCTTTCCCAACATGACTGTTGAAGAAAATGTGCTGATGGGCTTCAGCGAGAAGAAGAAGGACCTGCATCGCAGGCTGCTTGAGCTTATCAAGCATCTGGGCTGGAAATTGGACCTCAGCCGCCGGGCAGACAGCCTGTCCATTGCCGAGCAGCAGTTGGTTGAAATTTTGCGGGGCCTGATGCGTAACGTCCGCATCCTCATCCTGGACGAACCCACCAGCTCCCTTACCTTTAATGAAGTGAAGTCGCTCTTTCAGATCGTTGAGGACCTGAAAAAGAAAGGGATTTCCCTCATTTACATCACCCACCGGCTGACCGAGGTTTTCGAAATCGCCACCCACGTGGCAATCATGCGGGACGGTGTCATCACACTATCCGGCCCGGTCGGGGAGTTCACCCGTGAAATGCTGGTAAAAGGCCTTCTGCCCCCGGATACCAAGGAGCGGGAGTGCGAAAACGGCGTATGTAAGGTGCTGGATTACAAAAAACTCAAACCCGTATTAAAGGTAGATTCCCTTACGGGCTATGGCTTCCGCAATGTGAGCTTTGAGGTTTATCCCGGCGAAATCCTGGGCTTGGCAGGGGTTGTGGGCGCGGGGCGGACGGAGCTTGCCACCACCATCTTCGGCAAGGATGTGGTCAAGGGCGGCAAGATATTCCTGGACGGTGAGGATATCACCGGCATGTCCACCGGGGAGGTCATGGAAAAAGGCCTCAACTATGTGCCGGAGGATAGGTTCCTCAACGGCATTTTCCGCATCAGCGACGTGGCCGCCAACACCTCTGCCGCCAACCTGGACAGGATGAGCAAATTCCTGCTCAACTTCAAAGCGGAGCGCAGCCTCACCGAGGAGTATGTAAAATCCTTCCGCACAAAGGTAACGGGCCACGACCAGACGATGGGCTCCCTGAGCGGCGGCAACCAGCAAAAGGTGATTATCGCAAGGGCGCTTTCCACAAAGCCCAAGCTCCTCATTCTGGATGAGCCCACCCGGGGAATTGACGCCGCGGCCCGGGGAGACGTTTACGCCATCATTCAAAAGCTGAAGGAGCAGGGTTTGGCAATCCTGATGATCTCCTCCGACATGGAGGAAATCGTGGAGCTAAGCGACCGGGCCATTACCATGTACCTGGGCAGAATCAACTGCTCGTTCTCCAAGGAAGAAATCAACCAGGATAACCTGATGGCAGCCGCCTTCGGGGTAGAGGCTGGAGGTGCGCGTCTTGCTTAAAAGGCTGCTAAAATTCCGGGAACTGACGGCTATCCTTTTCCTCGTCTTTCTGTTCCTTGGCGTGGGCGCGGTAAACCCGAACTTCCTGTCGGTCAAGAATATCATGCTGTCCCTGAACGGCGGCGTTGTGTATACCGTCATGGCGATCGGCATCGCCCTTGTCATTATCACCGGGGAGATTGACGTATCCGTAGGTGCAACGCTGGGAATCACCTCCGCAGTGTTCGCCACCATGATCAGGGACGGATCGCCCTGGGGCGTGGCAGTCCTCGCGGCACTGGGCATCGGGGTTGTCATCGGGCTGGTCAACGGCTTTGGGGTGACGGTGCTTCACATTCCTTCTATAATAATGACCCTGGGCATCAACGGGATTGTTCGCGGCATGGTCTATGTGTTTACAGACGGCAAATGGGTAGAAAACCTTCCCGCGAATTTCAAGGCGCTGGCGCAGCTCAGCCTGGGGGAAATCACCTACTTCTATCTGGGTGCCCTCGTACTCATGATCGTTGTCCATGTCATGCTCACCCAAACAAGGCGCGGCCGGTATCTGGCGGCTGTGGGCGACAATGTAGGCGGCGCGACGCTATTGGGCATTCCGGTCACGGCAACCAAGATGGTCAGCTTCGTTGCTTGCGCGGTGACGGCATCAATTGGCGGCATCCTGTATGTGAGCCGTGTAGGCTTTGTAACGCCCATTGCCGGCAACGGCTATGAAATGAAAATCATCGCGGCCTGCGTGCTGGGCGGCATCAGCCTCACCGGAGGCGTGGGAACAGTGATCGGGGCGGCGGTAGGCGCGGCCATCATGGCCTCCATCAGCCGGGTGCTGGTGTTCCTGGGCTTCTCCTCCGATTACGACAACACCATCACCGGTATTCTCCTGATTACCATCGTTGTGGCGGATGCGCTCTTGCAGCGGCGCGCCAAGGAAAAGGCACGCCGGGAACGCCTGTCAGCCCGGACCGCCCACATGGATCATACGGCGGGGGAGGCGTGAGAAGATGAACAAGCTTAGAAAAATGCTCCTTCGGTGGGAAAGCATCCTGCTCATCCTCCTGGCGGTTGAAGTTCTGGTGTTTGGAAGCCTCAATTCCAAATTCCTGATGCCAAGGGTTCTTCTCGGCAGTATCAACGACTTTATGTCCATCTGCATCATCTCCCTGTTTGTGACCTTTGTGCTGATTACCGGCGGTATGGACATTCAGGCAGGCTCCATTGTCGGCCTCACCTCCATCTCCATCGGCATTCTGTGGAAGGACATGGGCATGAGCATCTGGATGGCCAGCGCACTTGGCCTGGTTATCGGCGCACTGTGCGGCACCCTCAGCGGATTCTTTGTAGCCTATACGGGCGTTCAGCCCATGGTGGTAACACTGGGCGGTTCCTTCCTCTATTCCGGCCTTGCCTTGGCGGTGACAAACCTGTCCACCACCGAGTCTTATAAAGGCATCAGCGGCTTTCCCGAAGCGTTTACCAAAATGGCCAAGGGGCGTATCTTCGGCATCGTGCCCTACCAGCTGCTGATCTTCCTGGCGCTGATCGTCATTGCCTACATCCTGCTCCACCGTACCAAGTATGGGCGAAAGGTGTTCCTGTGCGGGGTAAACCGCAATGCCGCAGAATTCTGCAGCATCAAAACGAAGCGTATCGTCATGAGCACCTACATGCTCTCCGGCATGAGCGCTTCTCTGGCAGGCATCCTGCTCACTGCCTATCTTGGCACAGCCAAGGCTGACCTGGGCAAGGAGCTGACGCTGCCCGTCATCACCGCAGTCGTTCTGGGCGGCACCTCAAACCTCGGGGGCAGCGGCGGCGTCATCGGTACGGCACTGGCGGCCCTGTGCATCGGCATCCTCCGCTTCGGCCTTTCCATGGCGGGTGTCAGCACCCAGTACCTGGATATCCCGGTGGGCCTGCTGCTGGTTGTGGCGGTAGCGGTCCGGTTCGCAATGCAGAATACAAAAGTTCACACGTTCTTCAATCACCTGGTAAACCCCAAACCCACCGCTGCCCGCCAGTAAGGCGATCCAACCCTGTTGTTATCGCGCAGACGCAGGGGCTGTGCGATAAATATAGTAATGATTAAGGAGGAATTGGTTTATGAAACGGAACTTCTCCAAATTTCTTGCGGTATTGATGCTGATCTCTCTGTGCATGGGAATGACCGCTGCTTACGCTGCAGACATCACCGTTGTATTCGTCCCCAAGCTCACCGGTAACGCCTTCTTCGAGAGTGCCAATGTGGGCGCTCAGGAATATGCAGCCAAAAACGGCTTCACCGTCAAGTATGACGGCAGCCCCGAAGCTGCTGTTGCCAACCAGGTAACTGTTATCAACAACGCCATCCAGCAGGGTGCTGACGCTGTGTGCGTCTCCTCTTTGGATGCTACTGGCCTGGACGCCGTCATGAAGGAAGCCAAAGAAGCCGGCCTGGCCGTTGTGACTTGGGACTCCGACGTTTCCGGCGATGCCCGTACCGTGATGGTTTCCCAGGGCACCCCTGACATCCTGGGCGAAATGCTGGTTCAAATGCTGGTGGATTCTTTGAAGAACCGCGGCAAGGATCCCGCTAAGGATGCTATCAAATATGCCTGGCACTATTCTCAGGCTACCGTAGCCGACCAGAACTCCTGGCAGGTTGCCGGCGAAGCTTACATCAAAGCTACCTATCCCAACTGGGTCAATGTTGCTCCCGACAACTATTATAGCGAGCAGGATGCTGAAAAAGCCATCTCCATCGGCGAATCCATCTTGACCGCCCATCCCGACATCGACGGCATCATCTGCAACGACTCCACCGCTCTGCCCGGACAGGCGCAGGCCGCTCAGAACCTGGGTCTGGACAAGACCAAGGTTTCCATCACCGGCTTTGCCGCTCCCAACTCCATGAAAGACTATTGCCGCGCCAACATCATCGATCGCTGGGGCCTGTGGGATTGCAAAGTCCAGGGCGCTCTGGGCTGCTACTTGGCCTACTACCTGGCCAGCGGCAACGAAATCAAAGTTGGCGACAAGATCGATGTGCCTGAAATCGGCACCGTGGAAGTAATGCCCAACACCGTGCTGGATGCCAATGCTTACACCGCGGAAGATTCCGGCGTTGTGCTCCTGCCCGAGCGCGTTGTGTTCACCGCCGAGAACATGGACAACTACGACTTCTAATCCTGTATACAAAAAGGTATGGCTGCGACCCTGCATCGCAGCCATACCAGGTTAACTCGGATGCCTCTTCCAAGGGAGCAACGAGGGGGCTTTTGCCCCCTCGTTTGTAAATCCCCAACCCGCAAACAGCGCTGTGACGTTAATAGACTTTACACAATTCCATCCCCCGCACAATTTCCCGGAAGCAAAGCACAGGCTTTGCAGGATAACCCTACAGCTTCGGCCAGATTTACTTATTTGGCCGGGGCATCCAATAAAGCTGATGCCAAGAGATGTGTCTGCTGCCCTGCGTTGCAGGCATACTCCTGTGTATAAATACACCGTACGCATAAGGAGGAACTCACGTTATGCCAGACCTTGACGGACTGAAAGTCGCAAAGAACTACCATGTGGAAGAATCCTTTCAAAATCAAGGGGGCTTCTATGTAAAGGGTTCAAACAATCTGGACTGGGGCATGAAAAAGCACCTGGCCAATATCTTCGATCCCAAGAGCGGCAACACCGTGATGTTCGCCTTTGACCATGGCTATTTCATGGGTTCTACCGCTGGGCTGGAACGGCTGGACATCATCGTGCCCAAACTGATTCCCAGTGTGGATGTGCTCATGGGAACCCGGGGCGCGCTGCGCTCCTGCATTCCCCCGGACAGCCGCAAGGCCATCGCATTGCGGGTATCCTCCGGTTCCTCCATGCTCAATGATGATTTGAGCCATGAGGTGGTTGCGGTAGACATCGAAGATTCCATCCGCATGAACGCGGACTGCCTGGCTGTGCAGACCTTTATCGGCGCCGATGGGCAGCTCTCCAGCATCGACAACCTGAGCCGCACCATCAACGCGGGTATGCGCTATTCCATCCCCACCCTTGGCGTCGTTGCCGTGGGCAAGGACATGGAGCGCACCGACCGGTTCTTCAAGCTCGCCACCCGCATTGTAGCTGAAATGGGCGCCCACATCATCAAAACCTATTTCTGCGACAACTTTGAAGAAGTCGTTGCCGCCTGCCCGGTGCCGATCGTAGTCGCCGGCGGCAAAAAGCTTTCCGAGCCGGAAGCCCTCACCCTGGCCTACCGCTCCATGCAGGGCGGCGCCCGGGGCTTGGACATGGGCCGCAACATTTTCCAGAGCGTGCATCCTGTCGCAATGGCCCAGGCAATCCGCAAGATTGTCCACGAAGGCTTTACCGACAAGGAAGCCTACGAATTCTATCTGGATTTGGCAAACGCGAAATAAAAACTTCAGCAATGAAGGCCGGTTCCAAAGCGGGACCGGTTTTTTTTATGCGCATTTCAGCCACACTTGTTTTAATATGTATTGTTTTCGTCCTTCATCCGCCTTGCCCTTTTTTCCAGAACAAGGTATAATATAGAACATGCGGGCAAAATGATAACGCCTATTGAAACCGTAATGGGAGGAATTTAGCCATGTATCTTTCCGTTTTTAATCCTGTACTTTATGAAAAGACGCTGGAAGAAGCTTGCGCATATTTAAGTGAGAGTGGCGTCCATTGGATGGAAATGGGCTGCGGCGGCTTCCCGGGGAAGACCCATTGCAACCCCGCGGAGCTTTTGCAGGATTCCGCCAAGCTGGAAGCCTTTCAATCCACGCTGAAAAAGCATGATATCAGGCTGTGCGCCCTGTCCTGCCACGGAAACCCTGTCCATCCCAACCCCAAGGAAGCGGCAAGGTATCGGGACGATTTTAAAAACGCGGTATTGTTGGCAAAAAAGCTTGGCATCACAAGGATTGTTTGCTTCAGCGGCTGTCCCGGCGGCAGCCCGGAGGACAAAACCCCCAACTGGATCACCTGCCCCTGGCCGGATGATTTTTCCGCTTCCCTTGACTACCAGTGGAATCAGGTCCTCATTCCCTATTGGAAGGAGACCGCCGCCTGGGCTCAAAGTCAGGGCATTGAAAAAATCGCCCTGGAAATGCATCCCGGCTTTTGCGTGTACAATCCCGCCACCCTCTTGCGGCTGCGGGAGGCGGTGGGGCCGATCATCGGCGCGAACTTTGACCCCAGCCACCTTTTCTGGCAGGGAATTGATCCCGTGGCTGCCATCCGCACCCTTGGGAAAGCGATTTACTTTTTCCATGCCAAGGATACGAAAATCGACCCCATCAATACCCCCGTACACGGCGTACTGGATACCGGTCATTATGCGCACATACAGGATCGCAGCTGGGTTTTCCGCACAGTGGGCTACGGCCATGACGAATTGGTGTGGAAGGATATCATGTCTGCCCTGCGGCTGTCGGGGTATGACGATGTGATCTCTATTGAGCATGAGGACGGCCTCATGAGCCCCCATGAAGGGCTGCAAAAAGCCATCGCGATGCTCAACGAAGTCATGATGTTCGAAAATCCGGGTAAAATGTATTGGGCGTAATGCTCAACATAAGTAGGAGGAGTTCAATGGCGCGTCTTTTTGGCACCGATGGCGTTCGCGGAATCGCCAATCAGGACCTGACTTGCGACTTGGCTTTCCGCCTGGGGCAGGCAGGGGCTTATGTGCTGGGCAGCAATGTCCACCGCCCCACCATTTTGGTAGGCCGTGATACCCGCATCAGCGGTGAAATGCTGGAATCGGCACTGGTGGCGGGCATCTGCTCCCTGGGCGCCAGGGCGGTTCTTCTGGATGTGCTGCCTACGCCGGGAATCGCGTACCTTACCAGGTATTACGGGGCCGATGCAGGGGTGGTGATCTCCGCCTCCCATAACACGGTGGAGTATAACGGCATTAAGTTTTTTGACAGGAACGGCTGCAAGCTGCCGGATGAAATAGAAGACAGGATTGAGAAGATCATCCGGGAGGGCGACCCTGCTATGGAGCTGCCCATCGGCGTCAAGGTGGGCCGCAAGGTGCGGCAGGTCAATGCCCAGCGCCGGTATATCGACTTTGTAAAAGAAACGACTTCGGAGCGTTTTAACGGGCTGCATATCGTGGTGGACTGCGCCCAGGGCGCCAGCTCCCATGTGGCGCCTATGGCGCTGCAGGAATTGGGCGCTTCCGTCTCCGCCTATTATCACGAGCCGGACGGCACCAACATCAACGAAAACTGCGGCTCCACCCACCCCGAGCGGCTGTGCGAGCTGGTGCGGGAACTGGGTGCGGATGTCGGTCTGGCCTTTGACGGGGATGCGGACCGGCTGATGGCTGTGGACGAACGGGGCCAGCTCATCAACGGCGACCAGATCATGTGCATCTGCGCGCTGCACCTCAAGGAGCAGGGCAGGCTGCGCAACAATACATTGGTCACCACCGTCATGAGCAATATGGGATTGGATATCGCCCTGAAAAAGAACGGGATTCAAAACGTGAAAACCAAGGTGGGGGACCGGTATGTGCTGGAAAAAATGATGGCGGACGGCTATTCCCTGGGCGGGGAACAGAGCGGCCATGTGATTTTCCTGGACCATAACTCCACCGGCGACGGGCTGATTACCGCCATACAGCTTTTGACCGTGATGGTAAAATCCAAGCAAAGCCTGAGCCACCTTGCCAAGGTCATGCAGATTTTGCCCCAGTCCCAATATGCAGCCCAGGTGTCAGACCAGAAGAAATACGATTTTGACAAGGACCCTGAAATTATTAAGTCCATTGAGAATCTTACCGCCAAATACGAAGGCCGGGGCCGGGTGCTGGTGCGGGCCAGCGGCACGGAGCCCCTGGTGCGGGTCATGATCGAAGGGGAAAACCAACTGGAGATGGACAAGGATGTTTATGATCTGTCCAGGCTGATTGAAAAGAAATTGAAATAGGCGCTTTCGTATAAAATAGGGCTGTCGCTTCCGTTACATCATTGTTTGATTATTCTAGGACATGGCGTCCGAAGGTTTCCAAAGGGCGATCGGAAAGCCCTTTGGTCGCGTCTGTGGACGCGAAATCCTTTTACGAATAATCTTAAACAAAATGTGCGAATGCGACAGCCCTATTGCTTATGAATTCACCCTTTGGCTATTAGCCTGCCTTCACATTGTCATACGCCTTAATCCTTGTAAAGATCATGCGCCCCGCGCTTGTCTGCAAAACGGTGGTGACAACCACATCAATGGTTTCGCCCACATGCCGGCGGGCATTGTCAACGACGATCATGGTTCCGTCATCCAGGTATCCCACGCCCTGACCGGGCTCCTTGCCTTCCCGCACCACCTGCACCGTCATTTCCTCGCCGGGCAGCACCACGGGCTTGACGGCGTTGGCCAGTTCGTTGATGTTCAATACCTTCACGCCTGTTACCCCGGCCACCTTGTTCAGGTTGTAGTCGTTGGTGACCACAATGCCGCCCATCTGCCGGGCCAGCCGCAGCAGCTTTACATCCACCTCGCTGATATCTTCGTAATCGCTTTCTTCAATCCGGACGGGAATCTTCAATTCCGTTTGAATCCGGTTCAGCACATCCAGCCCCCGGCGGCCCCGGTTGCGGCGCAGCGCATCGCTGGAATCTGCAATATGGCGTAATTCCGCCAGCACAAACTGCGGGATAATCAATTCGCCTTCCAAAAAGCCTGTCTTACAGATATCAAACACCCGGCCGTCTATGATGACCGATGTATCTAGAATCTTTACGGGGGCGCCCTGTATGATATTCTTTGTAAACCCGAAGCGCCGTTCCCGCCCTTGAACAGGGGGTTCCACCAGGGGCAGGTGTACCTCTTTGCCCCGCTTGCGGCCGATATTCAGGCCCGTGTATCCCAATACTACATATACAATGCCGCTAAAAGCCGTAGTCAGTATGGAGGCCCCAACAAATTGCAGCATTTGGGTGACTAATACGGCGATCACCAGGCCGATAATCAGCCCCACGGTGCTGGTTAGCACCTGATGCATGGGCATATTATCCATGTGCTGTTCCAGCGCGTTGCCGATCTCCGTGCATTTTCTGATGATCAGGGGTGACAGGATGAAAAAGAACAGTCCGCCTGCAAGGGCACTGGCACCATACACCAGCAAAAGCATTTCCGTAGGCATTACATGTTGGGGGTCATACCAGGAGATCACCTGCAAGGTCAGCATACTTAGTCCCATGAGAAGGCCTGCCCCAAGAATTGTCACCAGGCCTCGCAGTACCCTTTGTATCAGCTTCGATTTCATAGCATGCCATCACTCTTTCCATGCATGATTTGGAGAATACTCTCCTTGAAAATAGCTTGTCCTGCCGGCTGGCAGCTTATTCCTATTCAGATGGGATCAATACCGCCAAAGCTTGGGCCAATGTATCCACGCCATAGACCGTCATGCCTTCGGGAATGCGCAGCCGCCTTTGGTTTTCCTTGGGCAATACCACCTGATGAAAACCCAGCCGCATACATTCTGAAAGCCGCCTGTCCGCCTGGGGAATGGCCCTTACCTCCCCGGCCAGGCCCACTTCGCCCATAACCGCCCAATTTTGGGGCAGCACCCTGTTTTGCAGGGAGGAGGCTACCGCGGCGCAAACCGCCAGATCGGCTGCGGGCTCGGTTAGCTCCATACCCCCGGCCACGTTGATATACACATCCTGGTTAAACAGCTTTTGTCCCGCCCTTTTTTCCAGCACAGCCAATAATAGGGCAATCCGCCCCTGATCCATACCGTTTACAGTCCTTCGGGGCATGCCATAATAAGTCTGTGCCGCCAGGGCCTGAATGTCCACCAGCATGGGCCTGGAACCCTCCAGTCCGCAAAAAACCACCGAACCGCTGGCGCCCTTGGCCCGCCGGGAAAGCAGCATTTCGCTGGCGTTTGCCACCTGCTGCATACCGTCCTCCATCATCTGGAATACGCCCAGCTCGTTTACCGATCCGAACCTGTTTTTCACCGCCCGCAATAAACGGTATTCCTGCTGGCGGCCCCCCTCAAAGTACAATACCACATCCACCATGTGCTCCAGTACCCGGGGCCCGGCAATCGCGCCTTCCTTGGTTACATGGCCGACCAGAAACATGGCTGTGCCGTTTGTCTTGGCGTAGCGCATAAACATGGCCGCGCTTTCCCTGACCTGGCTTACGCTGCCCGGCGCACCGGACAATTCCGGCCTGTACATGGTTTGAATGGAGTCTACCACCACATAATCCGGCTGCAGCTTTGAAAGTTTTTCCTCTACCGCGTCCATGGCGTTTTCCGCCAGCACATACAAGCCCTTCGCCTGCACATGCAGCCGCTGGGCCCTTAGCTTTATCTGCTTGGGGCTTTCCTCACCGCTGATGTAAAGGACTCTTGCGTTTTCTTGTGTGAGATGGGCGCATACCTGCAATAACAATGTGCTTTTTCCGATGCCCGGATCGCCCCCGATGAGCATGACCGAGCCTTCCACAATTCCTCCGCCCAGCACCCTGTCCAGTTCATCCATGCCGGTGGAAGTGCGGGCCTGAGCCGTTTCCTGAATTTCTTCCAAAAGGAGCGCTTGGCTTCCTGTTCCTGGACGCTGCTTTAAGGGCTTGTCCGGGAGTGCAGGCTGTGTCTGCATTTCTTCCAGGGTGTTCCAGGCGCTGCAGGCAGGGCACTTTCCCAGCCATTTGGCGCTTTCATATCCGCAGGCATTGCAGACATATGCTGTTTTTCCCTTTGCCAAAGGAAGACCTCCCAAACCAAATGCCCCATAGGCCGGCCGCGCGGTCCAGCCTGTGGAAGCACTTGCAATCAGTATAACACAGGCGGGCTGGCCCCGCCATGTAAAGAATCGACGAAGGTTGTCGGGCGTGGGGCATTTCATTCGCGCTGCTTTCCCCCCGATATGCTATAGTATACCAAATTTCGATGCATTTGTAACCCATCCCCGCATTGCGTGCGCGGCTTTTAGCGTTTATAATATAAAGGCGCTTGTAAAAATATAAAAAATTTGTCGGCTGGCGGATCAGCCAGCCGCAAACCCGGAGAGGATCGGCAGCCATGGCCAAACGCAGGGAAGCATATATTTTTATCCCGGATCATAAAAAGCAGGGCAAAGGTTTTTTGGTTTGGCTGCTCCTTTTTCTGGTTATTGCATCGGCAACTTTCATTGCAACCAACGATATCAGAAACCGCCAGGTACGCCTGGAAAAGCAAAAAGTCTCCATTCTGGGCCTGCAAAGGGACCTGGAAGGGTTTACTATACTGCACATCAGTGACCTGCACGGCCAGGAGCTTGGCGAAAACCAGGCTTCGATTGCAAAAGCGCTGGAAAACAAGTCTTATAACATCGTGTGTATGACCGGGGATATGGTGGGCGAAACAGGAAATTACAAGCCCTTTTTGGATTTGATTAAAATCCTCAAAAAGGACACACCCATCCTGTTTATTGCAGGCGACAGCGACCCTGCTCCCGTGATGTCCAGCGCCCATGGCACGCCCAATGCACTGGCAAATTATATATTGGATGCGCAGGCGGCGGGCGCCATCTATTTGGATGCCCCTTATCCCATCAAGCTGGGCAATACCACCCTTTGGTTCAGCCCGGAATTTTTGTATACCGTGGATGCGGATCAATTGATCGCCTCCTGCCAGAGCCAGCTTACCACGTTGACACAGTCAAACGCGGCCCAGACGGCCGATGGTGCCGCCGCTGTGCGAGCGGTGGAATACCGGCTGGATGCGGCAACGCGCCTTTTGGAGGCGCGCCGGCAAATGAAGGAAGGCCAGGTGCATATTGCCCTCAGCCATGTGCCCCTTACCTATGAATATGTACGGGACCTTTGGGAATGGCAGGGTGGCACAGGCGCTTCCCTGCGCAGCATTTCCCTGGTGCTTGCCGGCCATTACTGCGGCGGCCAATGGCGGCTTCCCGGTACGGGGGCCATCTATGCCCCTGATCTTGGCTTTTTCCCGGAGGACCGGCTGATCGAAGGCTTGGCCAAGGTGTCCACCGTCAGCCAGTATATCAGCCCCGGTCTTGGCGCGTCCGATGCGTATGCTTTCCAGCCCGGCCGGCTTTACAATACCCCCTCTGTCACATTAATTACGCTCACCGCCAAACCGCAGTAGCCGCCCCAGGACAGGGCTTCGACAAAAAGCTTCGCCCAATCTGACAAAAAAGCCTAAAAACTTGACAGCCGCCATCTGTATGGTGTATGGTATCCAAAATACAAACTCAAAACAAAGGAGTTTTGATTGTGCTTCATTTTCAGCCGATGATGGAAAGCCGCCCCATCCGGGAAATTGCCTATGAGGTATTAAAGCGCGCTATCATCACCGGGGAAATCCCCGCTGGGGAGCGCATTGTGGAAACGGACTATGCCGAAAGGCTGCATATCAGCCGCACGCCCCTTCGGGAAGCGCTGCGCAAGCTGGAGCGGGACGGCCTGGTGGAATATGTTTTGCGCCGGGGCGTTGTGGTGCGGGCCTTTACCATTGCGGACGTGGATGAAATCTACACCATCCGCAACGCGCTGGAAATGCTGACGCTGCCCGCCGTTGTGAAAAATGTAAAGGACCAGGATATTGCGCAGCTGAGGGAAAAGCTTCAAAAAATGGACGAGGCCATGGCAAAGGGGGATATGGAAAGCCTGTCCCACCTGGCCCGCGCCTTTCATGGGCAGATTACCCACCTTTCCAACCAGACCCGCATCTTGCGGGTGATTGAAAGCCAGGATGAGTACATCACCCGCTTTTCCGCCATGAGCATTGCCCAGGAAACCCGCCGCCCCCAGGCCCACCAGGAGCACCATCAAATTGTGGAATACCTGGAAAAAAGGGACTTGGAGAATCTTCAACTCCTGATGAAAAGCCACATCGAGCGCAGCAAGGAAAACTGCCTGGCCGCGTTAAGCCAGAAAAAGTAAACGGATACGTAAGGCAATTACCCCTCCGGCCTAACCGCCGGGGGGATTCAATATGAAAAGGGGCTCTTTATTACTTATGAAAGCGAATTATCATACCCATACCACCAGGTGCCAGCATGCCCAGGGAACCGACGAACAGTACATTTTATCCGCTATAAAAGCAGGCTTTGATATCCTCGGCTTTGCGGACCATACGCCATGGCCCTATAAAAGCGGGTTTGTATCCGATATCCGCATGGGCGTAAACGAGCTGCCCGGCTATGCTGCCTCCATCTCCGGGCTTCGGGAAAAATACCGGGGTGAAATAAATGTTTTTCTGGGGCTTGAATGCGAATACTTTCCTCGGTACATGGGCTGGCTGAAGGAAGCGAAGGCAGCGTACGGCCTTGATTATATCATTTTCGGTGCCCATTATTACGACACCGAGGAAGAATCGCCCTATGTGGGCACGGCCTGCGTGGATAATGCCATGATGTTCCGCTATGCCGATACGTGCGTGGCGGGGATGGATACGGGGCTTTATACCTACCTTGCCCACCCGGACCTCTTTATGCGCCACAGGCGCAAATGGGATGCGGACTGTGAGGCGGTTTCCCGGGCCATTTGCCAAAAAGCCCTGGATATGCACCTGCCCTTGGAATATAATCTAAATGCCGATGTTTTGCGGCTGGACAAGGGTATAAGCGGTTTTCCCCGTCTGGAATTCTGGGCGGTGGCGGCGCAAACGGGCAATGACGTCATCATTGGGTACGACGCCCACCAGCCATCCATGTTGGAAAACAGCATGGCGGAAAACAGAATCAGGGATGCGCTGTCTGGCCTTCATATTAAGCCCATGGATGATTTGCCGTATTTAAGATAACGATTGATACAAAAGACAAACCGGAAAACAAGGAGGAGCATTATGAGGTGGGACCTTTCCGTCCTCTACAGCGGTTTTCAAGACCCGGCTTTCAAGCAGGATATGGCTTCCCTGAAGGAGCATATCGAAAAAACCCGGCGCATTCTGGCGGATGGGGGAGACGCCCTTTTCGTTCTGGAAAATGCCGTTACGGAGCTTTCCGCCCTGACGGAAAAAGAGGAGAAGCTTCTCAACTACACCTATCTGGTGCTTTCGGTGGAGGCAGAAAACGAACAGGCCGCCGCCGCGCTGGACCCGCTGCTTACCCTGCAGGTGGATATTGCGCAGCTCCATTATTCCCTCAGCCGCTTCCTGGGTGGCATCGAAAGTCTCGAGCCGCTTATGGAAAAAAGCGAGCGCCTTCGCGCCCATGGCTTTTTCCTTCAGGAGCTGAAAGAAAAATCCGCCCATTTGATGCCCAAGGAAATTGAAAGCTGGATGCTTCGCATGTCCCTCACCGGCGGGGAAGCCTTTTCCCAATTACGGGACAAGCTGGAGGCCACGCTGACCGTGGACCTGCACGGAGAACAGCTTCCCTTATCCGCCGTGCGGGCCAAGGCCTATGACAAGGACCCCCTGATGCGCAAAAGCGCTTACGAGGCGGAGCAGGCCGCGTACCCCAAGGTGGAGCTTTCCGTGGCCGCATGCCTGAACAGCATCAAGGGCGAGGCCCGTACCATGGCCGAAGCCCGGAAGTTTGACAGCGTGCTGGACTGGACGCTGAACGAATCCCGCATGGACCGGGAAACGCTGAATGCTCTGTGGACCGCGGTGAAAGAAGCCCTTCCGGCCTTCCGCCGCTATTTGAAGGCCAAGGCCCGCTTCCTGGGCCATGCGGACGGCCTTCCCTTCCATGATTTGATGGCCCCTGTGGGCAGAAGCAGCCGCACGTTTTCCTTGCCGGAAGCCCGGGAATTTCTGATTTCAGCGCTGGGCCAGTTTTCGCCGGAAATGGGGGAATTTATCGGGAAGGCCTTTGATGAGCGGTGGCTGGATGTGGAGCCGCGCCCCGGCAAGCAGGGCGGCGCTTTCTGCGCCTCTGTCCACAGCCTGAATATCAGCCGGATTCTTTCCAATTTTGCCGGCAGCTTTTCCGATGTTAGCACCCTGGCCCATGAACTGGGGCACGCCTGGCACGCAAGGTGCATGGAAGGCCTGCCCATACTGATGACCGAAACCCCCATGCCACTGGCGGAAACGGCTTCTATCTTCAACGAGACGCTGCTTAACCATATCGTTATGAAAACCGCCACCAAGGAGGAGGCCTTTACCCTCCTGGAGGCGGATTTGATGGAAAGTACCCAGACGGTGGTGGATATCTACGGCCGGTTCCTGTTCGAATCGGAGGTCATCGAAAGCCGGGCTGACCATTCCCTCAGCGTCAATGAACTCAAGGACGCCATGCTTCGGGCCCAAGAGGCAAGTTACGGCGACGGCCTTTCAAAGGATGTCCGCCATCCCTACATGTGGGTTTGCAAGGGCCATTACTACAGCCCCAGCCTTCACTTTTACAACTTCCCCTACGCCTTTGGCCTGCTCTTTGGCAAGGGGATCTTCTCCCAGTACCTGAAAAAAGGGAAATCCTTTGTGCCTACATACAATAAGCTCCTGCGCTCCTGCGGCAGCGGTACAGTGGCCCAGGTGGCCGCAAGCGTAGGCATTGATGTGCGCAGCGTGGATTTCTGGCGCGGTTCCCTTGCCGTCATTGCCGCCGAAGCAGACCGCTTTGCCGGGCTGTGCGAAGAGCAGTAATGAAGTTATGGGGCTGTCGAATTAGTTGTATAGTATCATAGTCATTCAAGAGCATGGTTCCGAAGGTTTCCAATGGGCGATCGGAAAGCCCTTTGGTCGCGCCCTCAGGCGAGAAATCTTTCCTCTTGAATAACTCTATGCACTATATGCTTTTCTGACAGCCTCTCTTTTTTTTGCTCATTTCCAGGCTATCCAGGCGGATACGCTGTATAATCCACTGTATGCGGCTTGCCTAAACGCGGCAGCTTCGGTATAATGTGGATAATGTGTAACCATGGAAAGGTCGTGAATGCATGGCAACGGACCTGTCTATCGCCCGGGCTGCCCGTCCCAAGCCCATTCTGGAGATCGCGGAGAAAGCCGGTTTTGCACCGGAAACCTTATCCCCCTATGGCAAACTGGTGGCCAAGGTGGACAATGGCGTTTACGCTACCCTGCCCCGAAGGGGGCGGCTCATACTGGTAACGGCCATCAATCCCACCCCTGCAGGGGAGGGGAAAACCACCGTCAGCGTAGGCCTGGCCGATGGCATGACAGCTACCGGCAGATCGGCCATGCTGGCCTTGCGGGAGCCTTCCTTGGGCCCGGTTTTCGGCATGAAGGGGGGCGCAACCGGGGGCGGTTATGCCCAGGTGCTTCCCATGGAAGCCATCAACCTGCACTTTACCGGGGATTTGCATGCCATCACAGCCGCCAATAACCTTCTGGCAGCCATGATAGATAACCATATCCAGCAGGGCAACGCCTTGCATATCGACCCCAGGCAGGTCACCTGGCGGCGCTGCATGGACGTGAACGACCGGCAATTGCGCAGCATTGTATCCGGCCTTGGCGGCAAGGGGAACGGCATGCCCAGGGAAGACGGTTTTGATATTACCGCCGCCAGCGAAGTGATGGCGGTATTCTGCCTGGCCGCAGATTTGAAGGATTTGAAAGAACGGCTGGCCCGGATCGTTGTGGCCCGCACGTATGAGGGCACTTCTGTGACCGCTGGGGACCTGAAAGCCCAGGGCGCCATGGCCGCGCTTTTGCGGGATGCCCTTATGCCAAACCTGGTGCAGACCATTGACGGCACCCCCTGCCTGATGCACGGCGGGCCTTTTGCCAACATTGCCCACGGCTGCAACAGCCTGATTGCCACCCGCACGGCGCTGAAAATGGCGGACTATGTGGTGACGGAGGCAGGCTTCGGCGCAGACCTTGGCGCGGAAAAGTTTTTGGATATCAAGTGCCGCATGGGCGGCCTGTGGCCCCATTGCATTGTACTGGTGGCGACCGTAAGGGCGATCAAGCACCATGGGGGCTGCGAAAAAGAAGCCCTTTCCGCAGAAAACCTTGATGCTCTTCAAAAGGGCATGAAAAACCTGTTTGCCCACCTTGACCATATGCAAAACGTATGGCACCGGCCTGTGGTGGTGGCCATCAACCGCTTCCACACCGATACCCAGGCGGAGATCGACCTGCTGCGTGAAACGGTAAGCGGATATAAAGTTCCCTGCGAGGTGTGCGATGCCTGGGCGCTGGGCGGAAAGGGCGCCATGGCCCTGGCGGATGCGGTTTGTGCCGCCTGCGATCCCGCGCCCGATCCGGTTCCTTCTTATACCTATCCCGACGCGCTGCCTTTGGAGGATAAAATCCGGGCGGTGGCGCAAAAAATCTATGGGGCGGCGGATGTTGCCTTTGGCCCGGGCGTGCTTTCCCAGCTGCAAAAATTGAATCTGGAAGGCTGCGGAAGCTATCCCGTATGCATTGCGAAAACCCAGTATTCCCTTTCCGACAATCCCAAGCTCCTGGGCGCGCCCTCCGGATTCACCCTTGCGGTGCGCAGCGTGCGCCTGTCGGCGGGGGCCGGGTTTGTCGTGGCCTTTGCGGGGGATATTATTGCCATGCCGGGGCTGCCCAAGGTGCCTGCGGCGGTGAACATTGATGTGGATGAACAGGGTGAAATCACCGGGCTATTTTAAATGAAAGGGAGTTATGCGCCATGCAAACGCTGCAAATGAGCCTTTTGGAAATCTTGAGGGAGGACTGCCGCATCCCCCTGGAAAAGCTGGCCGTTATGACCGGCTCCACCTTGGAGGAAGTGGCCGCCGCCATTACCGATATGGAAAAGCGGCGGGTGATCCTGCGCTACGCACCGGTGATCAACTGGGATATGACCGACCGGGAACGGGTGGAGGCCATGATTGAAGTCCGGGTCACGCCCCAGCGGGACATGGGCTTTGATGCCGTGGCCGCCCGGATCTACCGCTTTGAAGAGGTGAAAAGCGTCTATCTCATGAGCGGCGCTTACGACCTGCTGCTTCTGGTGGAAGCGCCCACCTTAAAGCAGCTTGCCTTCTTTGTCAGCGAAAAGCTGAGCCCCCTGGAAATGGTAACGGGCACCGCCACCCATTTTGTGCTGAAGCGGTATAAATCCGAAGGCATCGTGTTTGATACGGAGCGTTCGGACCGCAGATTGGTGGTTTCGCCATGAGCGTTGACTATACAAAATATCTCAATCCCCGGGTTGCCGCCGTGCCGCCCAGCGGCATCCGCGCCTTTTTTGATATTGTGGCCACAATGCCCGAGGCCATTTCCCTGGGCGTAGGCGAGCCGGATTTTATTACGCCCTACCATATTAGAAATGCGGCCATCAACAGCATTGTGGACGGGGAAACGCAGTATACCTCCAACTGGGGGCTACTCTCGCTGCGCAAGGAAATATCCCTGTACCTGAAAGGCCGCTATCAGCTTTCCTACGACCCGAAATCGGAAATCCTGGTCACCGTCGGGGCCAGCGAGGCTATTGATATCGCTTTGCGCGCCCTGATCTGTGAAGGGGATGAGGTGCTGGTGCCTCAGCCCAGCTATGTGAGCTACAGCCCCAGCGTGCTTTTCGCAGGGGGGAATCCCGTGGCGGTTGTAACCGACAGCACCACGGATTTCAGGCTTACGGCCAAGGCGGTTCGCGACGCGATGACAAACAAAACCAAGGCGCTGATTCTGCCCTATCCCAACAATCCCACCGGCGCCATCATGGAAAAGGCCGACTTGGAAGAATTGGCAAAGGTGGTTCGGGAAACAGGCCTTATCGTAATAAGCGATGAAATTTACAGCGAGCTGAATTACGCGCCCCAGCCCCATGTCAGCTTTGCCAGCCTGCCGGACATGTGGGATTATACGATCACCATCAACGGTTTCAGCAAGGCCTTCGCCATGACAGGGTGGCGCATGGGCTATGTGTGCGCCCCCGGGCCGCTGGTGGATGTCATGATGAAAATTCACCAGTATTCCATCATGTGTGCGCCCCGGCAGGGCCAGGTGGCCGCCGAGGAGGCGCTGCGGGCTGGACGGGAAAATGGATATGAAGACGTTTTAGTTATGCGCCGCAGCTATGACCGCCGGCGCAGGCTGATGGTGGATGCGTTTACCGCCATGGGCCTGGAATGCTTCGAGCCTTTGGGCGCGTTTTACGTGTTCCCGTCCATCCGCAAAACGGGGCTGACCAGCGAAACCTTCTGCCGCCGCCTGCTTACCGAAAAGCAAGTGGCCTGCGTGCCGGGCACAGCCTTTGGGCAAAGCGGCGAGGGACATATCCGCTGTTGTTATGCCACCGCTTTGGACAAGCTAAACATTGCCCTGAACCGCATGGAGGATTTTTTGCAGACCCTGTAGCTGCATGAAAATGGCTCCTTAGCCCGTTCTATGGGTAAAAACCCTATTGTTACCACGGAGGAATGTTGTATGCGTCGTTTGTTTTCCGGGATTGTGGCCTTGTGTATGCTGATTGCCCTGGGTGCCCTGGCGGAGGAGGATGTCTCCTACCTGGAGATGCTCAATCC